>JANLUJ010000735.1:0-2019 GCA_031363425.1 Pirellula sp. | reverse complement strand
TGCCGGGTCGATTGCCCAGAACTCGTTGAACTCGTTTTCGTCTTGTTGCCCTGAATATTGACAACAGCGGGTTATGCTTTGCGAATGGCTCGAACGATGGGTGTATTTCGTTCCGACTCAGCAAGAGTAGCCGTTGCATTGAGAGCAGCGACTCCTGCTGCGGTCATCAACGAACTCGTTCGGGCGAGCGACAGCAGTTTCTTGGTTACGCGAGATTTCATTCTTGGCCGGGTCTATACTCGGAAAAAACGTTGCAACCCACGCGTTGAGTCAGGAAACAAGCACTGCTTGCATCCCTTCGAACGCCTGACGTTGGGTAGCATCGGTTATTCAGTTCGATTCGCATGATCGGGCTGTATCAACCCGATCACACTCACCCCACGCATTCAAACCTTCGCAGCTTGCCCAATTCGCCACCCAGTGAGTTACTCTTGTTTGGCGTGAATTGAGAGCCAAACGCTAGCGAGAGTCAGTAGGTGCCGGGGGGAGGAAGTAGGGGAAGTAGGTGCCATGGAAGTAGGTGCCAGGCATCAACCGGATCATCAAGCCGTTGACGCCACTACATTGGCCGCCTGGGGAGGATTGCCACCTGGGGAGAGATTGCCACCTGGGGAGAGATTGCCACCTAGGGACACTGCGCAGGGAGAGCAACCTGGGAAACTTGGAAGCACTTCATTTTGTCGGGTGGTAGCTCGCCACCAGTATGATTGGATTTTGAATTTGCCGTTCAGCTACGGTCCCATCGCAATGACTCCAAAAGTCAAATACCAATAACTTGGAGGAATTCTCGAAACCGTTGGAATCGTGTTGGGTTTTAATTCTTAGTGGCAAATGGAAGTGCTGATTGTAGAGGTTGTATTTTTTCTGACTTATTACCATCTGGTTGGGTCAGCCTAATTGAGGTGCAAAATGGAAACTATAGATATTCACTGCCCGAACGGTCATCGATTGATGGGTTCGACCGAGATGGTTGGTCGCAATGTTCGATGCATGAAATGCAAGGTCAAGTTTCCCTTTGTGATTCCGAAGAAAAAGCCCTTGACTGAAACAGGGGTGCTTCGCATTTTGGGTGATGTCCCACCGCTCCCGATGCCACCGGAAGTTGTTTTGCCTACGCAACGTCCATGCCCGCGTTGTTTGAAAATAATCTCTGTGAACGCCAATGTATGTGAACATTGTTTTTGCTATGTTGGCAACATTCCCCATTTCCTAAAGCAGCCAATTGGCGAAGCCAAAAGCTGCAATGGACGCTAACTATGGCCAGGACAAGTTGAAGGGTGATGAGCCAATCGCGTTGCGAACCATTGACACATGATCGTTCGGAGAACTCTTACGGGACTAAGGAAGGCTGTAAAGATTGATATGAAAAGGCTGGGAGCAAGGCTATTCACGCGAGAGGAAATCTTCGAGACGAGCGTACGACTGTACGAGCAGATTGTCTAGATCACTCAGTCGACGTTGGTCTTTGACGATTTGTGCCTGTGCCTTTTTAAAGTACTCTGGTTCGGCCATCTTTGCATGTATGGATCGCTGCTCGGCTTCGTATTGCTCGATTTGCGAAGGAAGTTTTTCGCGTTCTTGTTTTTCCTTGAAGGTCATTTTTTTTGCAGTTGCCACGGACTCACTGCCTGCTTCAGACTGCATGGAACTTGACCTCGATGTCGGAACTGCAATATTCGATTTGCGGCTCGATTCGGCAATGGCAGCGGCTTTTTTACCTGACTGGCGTTGTCGAAGCCAATCGTCGTATCCACCCACGTACTCTTTGATACCTTCTTCTTCGAAGACGATAGTGCTAGTTACGACGTTGTCTAGAAAAGAACGATCGTGACTTACGACAAGAACCGTCCCTTCGTATTCGACCAAGCGTTCTTCGAGCAGCTCCAATGATTCGGTATCTAAATCATTGGTTGGTTCGTCCATCACGAGCATATTGGCTGGCCTCGCAAACAGTTTGGCCAAGAGCAGTCGGTTTCGCTGTCCACCTGAGAAGATTCGAATCGACGAGCGAGCTTGCTC
>JANLUJ010000719.1:0-1982 GCA_031363425.1 Pirellula sp. | reverse complement strand
GAGCAAGGATTGATACATGCTACAGACTATCCAAACGTTAAATTTCTGATTCATGGGCAGACTGTATGGGAGGGACTCAAGATCTTTGGTACCCCCTATACGCCAAAATTCTACAATTGGGCGTACATGATGGAGCGGTCGGAGCTCGATAGTGTGTGGAAGTCGATTCCAAGCAATATCGATATTTTGATTACTCATGGCCCTCCGAAAGGCTTGCTCGACGTGACTCGGGATATGGATACGCGCGAGCCTGTTCATGTCGGCTCAAAATCACTCCGACGCCACGTGCTTGAACGGATCAATCCAAAGATCCATGCCTTCGGACACATCCACGACGAGAGATCTTTTACCAATTACGGAACCGTAACGCAAAATGAAACCATGTTCATCAATTGCAGTTGTTGCGACCTTTCCGGCCGATTGAAGAACCAAGGCTTGGTGGTGGAAGTCGATAATGCTAGTGGGTGGATTGCAAGTACGCTACCAAGAGGTTAGCGATCGATTTTACCTCGAGAAAATCTCCCTGCAATTCCTTTGCGCGGGGGTGACTGTCCGTGCATATCAACTTTTTGAAAACACCGCTCTTGCGTATCTTCTCTAGAGAATCACCTGGAAGAACGCCATGCGTCGCGATCGCCACAATTTCAGAGGCGCCCGCGTCTCGATAGGCGTAGGCCGCTTGGATCAACGAGCCGCCGGTTCGAACCATATCGTCATATATGACAACCAGTTCTTTGTCGACGTTAGCACTGACCCCTGTGACTTGCGTGTGACGCCCATCAAGACGTCGTTTGTAGACGAAAGCAGCCTCCACCCCCATATCATTGGCGAGAGACTCGACCCATTTGGCACGCCCAGCGTCGGTGCTGGCCAGGACAAAGTTCTTTCCGGCGAAAGATTGGGCGGCTTCTGAAATAATTTGTTTTGCATAGAGGTGAACAGGGCGGACGTGACCGTCAAAGTAAAACGGGATTCCCTCCGAATGGAGATCCAGCAAGACAATTCTGTTACCACTACCTGCTTCCGGAATCGATGAAAGCAAACGTGCTCTCGACTTCGCCATAACTACATCGCCTTGATGAACGACTCTCTCCATCGTCGAATAGCCAAAATAAGGGATCATTAACGTTAGGCTTCGCGCGCCAGCCGCAGATAACGCCCAGCCGAGATCATAAATTTCAAGCGTATCCCGATCAGAAATCGTTCCGCCAATCAAGGCAACATCAACATCCTCGATGTCGCAGGCAAGTCGATGATAACGTTCTAAATCTGGGAATTCCTTTTGCTCGAATACTCCTCTCGCGAAGCCTCCTTGCAATGCAATTTCGTCTGCAAGTCCAGCGTAAGCGACGGTCCCGAAAACGGTAATGGCTCGCGTCATCCTGAATGGATCTTTCTATTAGGTGTGGACACGCCAAGGTGGGTTCAAGCGATTGACACCGGCGTGATAGAGACAGATTACATTCCCTGCGGGATCAAGCAATCGGGCTTCACGCCATAGCCATGGTTCATCGCGAGGCTCTTGATAAAAGCGTATGCCGAGACGCTGAAGCTCCCGCACCTGTTCGTCTAGCGACGTGCATTCAAAATAGATTACAGTACTAGGGTTGTTCGGGATTTCATCGACTGCGTGGATGGAAAAGGTGGAGCTTCCAACTTTGGATTGAAACCGAGCATAATGTGGAGTACTGACGATGAGTGCAAAGCCCATGGTACGGTAAAACTGCACGGAGCGAGCCACATCTATTGCAGGAAGGGTAAACTGATTCAGGTCCATGGTTGATCTTTCAGTTGCGGCTTCGAATCGAATCGATTTGCTCAGTCCTTGAAATAATTTGTCCTCTTTTTGCAAAATTCTGGCAATCACTACCACATAAACTTCTTCACTCTGTTCACAAAACTACCTATGAATACCGCAAACCGTCGGCCGAACTACGCAGTGATTCTGCAACTGACTTTATTGATTGTCGCGTTTTTTCAAA
>JANLUJ010000712.1:0-9409 GCA_031363425.1 Pirellula sp. | reverse complement strand
GTGCCCGCGAGTTCCTGTGCAAGCGTTTGCGTTTCCGCTGTTTACCACGATTCCGCGAATCGTTTTCGATGGTGTGCGACTACGCGAGACGACAACCGGGGCGGCGACAATTTGATTCGTCGTATACACTCCCGCAGCCACACAAGGTATATCCGAGACGATGAGCGCAATGTCGCGAGCGCCAGCTCGACTCTTGATCCCGCCGACAACGCCGGCAAATCGAAAACCTACAGGCAGATGCATATTGATTCCTAAATTAGAGAACTACCCGATGAGGTCCGCGATGTAGAAACTGCCATACGTGTGCACTCGATCCAGTTGATGGAGTCGATTCGCGAGATCACTATTGAAGCTCAATAGTTCTGGCAATTTTACGGACCGGCCCTTTCTCTGGACGGTGACTTCGTTCATGAACTCGGTCCGCAAACCACCCGATCGCCACAAAATTCTGGACTTCGGTGCGGCTCGACTCAAGATTGCCTGCCATTCCGACTCCAGCAATGGGAAGTAATGATCGCTCAACCAATCCATATGGTCGAGCAACACAAAGCGCGAAATTTGTCCGTCATGCTTTTCGAGGAATCCCTGGACCGAGTCTGTGTTAACGGATAATCGGTCTATCAATCCGTCGCGCAGCTTCTCAAAGTTTGACTCTTTCACATACTCGGGGCAACACGCTGGGGTGTAGCTGCCAGTCACATAAACTCGCCAAAAATAATTATCCTGGATTGGAATCTTGGCGAAGACAGCTTCGAGCGAATCCTCGACAAACTTAACAATTCCACCTGGATACTGTTCGTCAATCTGCTTGCGTTGAGCTTTCGGCACACCTAGCATGCTGAGCGTGGTATCGCGATTCATCGCAAAGCGGAGAGTCTTGGACCAAATTTTGCCTCGTGTTCGAGAATAAATCTCTTGTTGATCGGCCAACGACGGCGCATCCAAGATTTCTTGAACTTCCTTTCGACAACGAGCGATACGATTGATGTAAATTCCAATCATCCTCGCGAAGGCACCGGAGGTTCCGCGGAAATAAAACGACTTGGCAGGGTTGTCGAAGAAACGAATCCAACGGTCCCAATATTTTCGGCTGGTTGGCGATATCGATTTTCTCAAATGAGAAGCGTAAACCGATTCCGCGTTTGGCAGGTAGCCCTGACCAAACATTTGGAAAAAACGGTTGTAGTCAAGATTGCGGATAGCTGACAACTTGAGCTCCAGCAATGCGTTCTGACGCGGATTCATGTCGACCGCATATACGTGTCCGGCACCCGCGAGCAAGTAATCCAAAGCATTGCAACCGGCCGAAGTGATCACCAACACACGATCTTGATCGGTCAGCTCAAGTGCTTGTCGGTCCAATCTTGGGTCTTCCCAACAGGTGTTATAAACAAGATTATTTCCGTGGACGAATTTGAATACTCGTCCGCTGACCCACTCACTTATTGCCATCTACGCGTTCTTACTTGGGTTTTTTATTGTTTGGGTTTGCAGGTTTGTTGGGATCATTTGCAGCCCCTGGATTCGCAGCAGCACCGGGATTTGCGCCTGGATTGGCAGCGCCTGGATTTGCACCTTGTGCTCCGACACCAATCTGCGGCGGAGCCACAGGCTTCCGGGCACCAAGCATAGATTCGCGAATCTGGCCACCGCTGACAAAGATCAACTGTCCACCCTGAGGTGCGCCCGCCGAAGATTCGAGGGTTTTATTCCACGGAGCGGTATACGCTGCAAAATAACCCGAACGCATGTCGACCACATAGATCAGCGAGCCTGCCAGTCGAACGTTTCCACCGAGTGCCATCGAACTGGTTTGGCCACTTACTAGGAGATACTCTGGATTCTTGGAGGTTGGGCCCAATTGTGGTAGGACGTTGGTCATAAATAAGCCTCCAAAAGCAGCTTGTTTGGGATAGTAAACCCAGCCCTTTAAGTCGCCGGTTAGGAAATCCAAAGCAAAGAAGCCCTCTGCGTCATCACCTACCATGCCTGTGCATACAGCCATATTCGACCCGCCATGTGAGCCGCTGGCAGAAAGGAATTCAGGCGGGATGCGATCCCTGGAAATGCCATTCCAAATACTATGCTCGGAATGGTCCTCAACAGATTGTCGACCGAACCAAAAAGCAGCGAGCAGCATAAACGTTAATGCGATTCCACCCACTATGCTGCAAACCACGTAGGTCAAGTTGCAGCAGCGCGACTTGGGCACACCGAAGATTTCTAGTTGCGAATTTTCTCGGGACATTTTTCGAATTCCTTGAACAAAAGATTGTGGCACGGCGGTCTTCGCCGTGATTCTATTTCTCAGTGTTAATTTTAGTTCTCATGATGGTCTTTTCGGTCGCGTGTTGAGAGCGGTGAATTTCGGCGGGGATCATCGAGCCTCAATCAACCGTTGACCTTTGCGGCCAATTTGGCTGCTTGCTCTCTTTTTACAAACCAAATCAGGATCGGTGATGCGATGAATATCGAACTGTAGGTCCCCACTACGATGCCGACAAACAGACAATACGCAAAACCATGAATGCCCTCACCTCCAAAAATGTACATCAGCAAAATCGCGACGATCGTTGTCGACGACGTTAACAATGTTCGGCTCAAGGTCTGTGTAACACTGCTATTGATCATTTGCTCCGTGAGGTTTGGACTCTTTCCTTTTACCTCGCGAATCCGGTCAAACACCACAATCGTGTCGTTTAGCGAGTAGCCGATGATGGTCAAAAAGGCTGCAATCGTGGTCAGCGATACTTTGAAGTCCTCAATCAGCAAGAAGCCTAGCGGCTGAAACAGCCAATGGCTTACGGCCACGAACGCTAACGTAATCAAGACGTCGTGTACCAGTGCAATCACAGCAGCAATACCATAAGCCAGTCTTTGAAATCGAAACCAAATATAGCCGACAATAAACACCAAACTAAGCAGCAAGCCTGCTATCGCTCGCCTTTGCATTTCGCCAGCAACGCGGGATTCGATTTTACTGACCGACTCCCAAACCGGTTGCGATCGTAGATTTTCTTTCATCTTATCGACCACGGCAGTTGCCTTTGGTCCGTCAAATGGCAGCGTTATGTTCCAACCGGTATGTCCGACTGAAGAATCACGAGTCCAACCGGTTGCGTCCTTCGGAGTCAATTCAATCTGGGCATTGACCAAGGTCGTCTGGATCGATTTGGCAGCTTCGATCAACGCATCCGAAACTTGCATGGCATTCATTCTCGCCGTATCCCCTTTGCCGCTCTTGAATTCGAGGTCAAAGGAGGTCTTTGCCGAGGATTCGCTATCAGCGTCGATAGCGTTAGCAACGGGAGGAACAGCCACCGGACTTACGGAGGGATCGGCTTTGATATCTCCGTCCGTTTTTACTTCTGCGTCTGGCTCCTGGAATGAAACCAACTTTGTTTGACTCTTAGGATTCCAAGAATCCGATTGAGGATTCGCCCTCGGTTTTACGATCACGTCATAGGTTATCAATCCAGCTTTTTCACCTTTTCCAAAGCCTTTTACCAATCGAGACGTCACGTCGTCCTTGTCCTTAATCGAAACGTCTAGTTTGTAGACGGTGTTCCGTTCATGCCCTCTCATTTCAACGTTGGTCAACGAAGTCTGGATTGGCAGCCCTTCGGAGTCTGCTGCAAATGCCTTGTTCGAAATCGCTCGCACCTCATCTACTGGCATTCCTTTGTCGAGCGTAAAAACGATGGAGGTACCTCCGTTGAAATCGATGTCCAATACCTGTCTTCCTCGAAGCCCTGTCGCAATCAATCCACCCACGATCAAGATCATCGAACCGGTATAACACGTAAATCGATATTTCATGAAATCGACGTCTTTGTCACCAAAGAAGGACTTGCGAGCCGTGTTGACATAATCAGCCATCCCCAGCGAGATGAACTTCCATTTGTCGGCAATTTCAAACAATTTGTGGGTTACAAAAACCGCGGTGAACAAACTGATGACCAACCCGATGATCAGGGTGATTGCAAAGCCTTTGATTTGCTCTGTTCCGACAAAATACAGGACAACGGCGGTAATCAACGTGGTCAGGTTGGAGTCGAAAATTGTGGTCCAGGCTCGATCGAAACCATTTCGGATGGCCATCCGGGCCGTTGCCCTCTTCTCTGTCTCTTCGCGTATACGCTCAAAGACGAGAACGTTTGCGTCGACGCTCATACCGACGGACAAGACCAGGCCAGCTATTCCAGATAGGGTTAGAGGCTGCTTGATAAGAATGATGCATGCGATAATCATTCCAAGATTCAGAAGCAAAGCAAAAGTCGCGATGATCCCTGAAAAACGGTAATAGAGCAAAACACACAGGATGGTAACCACCAACGATAGACCGCTCGCCCAACCCGCTTTGCTAATCGCATCGAGGCCCATGTTGGCACCGACCGAGTTTTCGCTAATGGGCGTTTTGCTCAGCGTACCGGGCAGCGCTCCCGCATTGAGAATGCCTACGAGAAAGTCGACTTCTTTTTCCGAGAATCTGCCCTCGATAAGTCCCTGGCTACGAATGGTCGATTTCAAGCTCGGAGCTGACTTAATTGTTCCGTCGAGCAAGATGGCCATGCGTCGCTGGAAATCGCTTTGGGGGTTAGGCAAATTTGCCCCCGTGAGCCGCATTAGCTTGTCGCCGCCGCCAACGGACATCGTAAAGTTGACTTCATAGCCTCCATTTTTAGAAATTTCTTTTTTGGCGCGCGTCAAGTCGCTGCCATTCACTTCGACGTAGGGCTTGCCCCCTTTTTCAAGTGCAAGCAATATGTCTGCGTCGCGTATACCTTGGGCTTCAAGCCATCTTACGAATTCGTTTGGATTGTTTGACTGTGGAGGAAAAATCAGTCGGCCAGTTAGCGAATTGCGAACAAGGTCTCCATGCAAATAACCGGTCACTTGCCTTACACCCTCCTCTTCGACGCCGCGCCCCAAAGTGCGCCACATCCCGACGACCCGTTCCACGCCGGTCGTTTTGTCGGGCATGAGCACATCTTTTCTCAATCGTATGTTTTGGTCCGGGCTATCGGACTGTGTTGTTGCGGCTTTGATAATGTCACTGTGGTCATTGGCGTTTGCAACGATTCGAAATTGCAAAATGCCCGATTCGGTGATTTGTCGTTTGATCTCTGCAAGTTCCGTTTCATCGACGTCCGGGATGACAATTTCAATTTGGTCTTCGCCGATCGGGCGAATCAGCAACTCCTTCGTCCCAGAAGGATTCAATCGTTCTATGAGCGGCACCAAAAAATCCCTTGCGACCACCTTCTTTTCGCCACCAGCAGAGCGATCAATCTCATAAATCAGATTGGTACCGCCAACGATTTCAGGTCCCCATTTCATTTTCAATGCGCCAGTCAACACGAAGCCCAAAATGAGGGACGTGGAAAGCACGGACAAGATGATCCAGTAAAACGCGCTCATATGCGTTGGCATCTTGAGTTTGTTCGAAATATACTTGCTTAAAATAAATGGGATCAAAACTGCTCCGGCCATGATGCCGAGATTTGCTAATCCCGAGTACCAATCTTTTGCGGTGGCCGCGCCATCTCCCAGAGCCGGTACGCCCCCAGTCATTGAGGGAGCTTGAGCAATTAATTCTAGAAAGGAATTTCCAAACATCTGCTAGTCAGTCCGTACGTTGGATTCAGTGAAGCTTTTGGCTTCGCTATCAAGGAAGGTTGCGGGAAGTAATAGTAATCAACTGGCCACCGATCGAATTGAATCTCGATCAATCGTCAGTTTAGTGTTTGAGCTTTCGTCGACACGGAGAGTGACCGTTCCTGCGTCAACGTTGATATTGGACACGATGCCGTGAATTCCGGCAGAAGTCACTACGCGGTCGTTTTTCTTTAGGTTGTTCAATCGCTGCAACTGCAGTTTCTTTTCCTGCCGAATCCCACGCGGTTGAACAAACATCAAATAGACGTAAAGACAAACAACCAAAACCAAGAAATAGTTGAGTGGACTCGAGAAAAATTCCTCCAACAAGCTCGGACGGGTTTTCGACTTGCTAATAGTTTCAAGCCCGGTCATCGACTCGGGTGGGGCGCCGACTACCACGGGTTCCGATTCACTTTCGCTCCTCGATTCCTGCGCGTTCAAACCCGCTGTTGAAAACAACGGCAGGGACGCTAGTATCAAGAAAACGAATGCAATTCGACACATGTAGATTGTGCGCAGTCCTTCAATCACTCAAAATTTTCGTTCGAAACGGAAAACCAAGCAGTGTACGGCCATGCAAAAATCGTCACAAGTCCAGACTTTCCCAGTTATGTTAGCGGCAATCAGGTTTTTACCCATCTTTTTCGTGCGATTGCTTGCTCTTGAAGGGTGGCATCGAGCGGCTTTGCCCATCCGGGGCTTCGTCAGAATCGGACGATAATGAATCCGTCGGGCCAATGAAATCATTCGTGGGGCAGTGCTCTGGAATCCTTCGTACCTGGCATGTGCGACTTAAGCGCGGAGCCCAGAGGGCCAAATTAAGGTCGTATTTCAGTTTGCATCTCAGTTGAAGCGGTCGTTTTACTCTTGTTGAAAGCGCCTACTCCGCGTGCAAATGCGGCCACATCGATCCGGGCGACGCCGGCTTTTCTGAGTGCTCGCGATGCGTCGTGAGATGTCGCCCCGCTGGTGACGATATCGTCTACCAGAAGCAATTTGGCACCCTTGAGATCGACAGTCTGCTTGCAGCCAAAGGATTCGATCACGTTCTCGCGGCGTTCGACAATCGTTTTGGTACCCTGCTTGTTTGTCCACCTCGTTCGATGAAGCCAGTGTCTACGGATTGGGATCTCCAATACTCTTGCGATGTTTTCCGCCAGCACTTCCGCTTGGTTGTATCGGACAGTTATTCTTCGAAACCAATGCTGTGGAATAGGAATCACAAAATCGTACACCGTTGAATCGAATGGTTCATGGTTTTGCAGCCAGCACCCGACTCGTCTGCCTAGTTCGATAGCCAGCGACTCGCAATTTTGTTGCTTAATTTTTCTCGCTGCTATTGCAGCCATTCCGGTGTAGGAGGTGTAGCAGTAAGCGTTTCGAAAGGACCATTTTCGTCGCTCGCAGTAATAACATTTTTTTGACACCTTTAACAAAGTTTCACAAACTGTGGGCAAGGGAGCGCTGCATCGCAAGCACCGAAACTCAGTTGGCTTGATTTGTGATTGGCAGATGGAACAAATCGACTCGAGTTCAGAATCGACAATTGGTTTGGAACACAAGCAGCATATCCGCGGATAGACGAGGTCGAATAACGGTCGATACCATCGTTTCGCCGACATGATTTTAGTGTTTGCTGTTGGGATCAAGGCGATTCCCTCTTTTCCGTTATTTCTTAGTTAGCGCGGATTTCCTTCGGCTTGGATATAGTTCCCTACAGATGCCGCAGACCCGGCCGTCACATCCACGGGCGGTGCAGTGCTCACGACCATAAAAAATGATTTGCAAATGAAGCGTATTCCAGGTCGATTCAGCAAAAAGACGTTTGAGGTCGGTTTCGGTTTGTACGACCGACCGGCCGTTTGAGAGGCCCCAGCGTTGAGCAAGCCGATGAATATGCGTATCGATCGGAAAAGCTGCGTGTCCAAAGCCTTGGCTCATTACTACGGAGGCCGTTTTGTGCCCGACGCCAGGCAGTCGCTCTAGCGCTTCGAACGAATCCGGAACTATGCCTCCATGTTCATTGACTAAGATTCTGGACAGTTCATGGATCGCTTTCGATTTACTCGGGCTTAGTCCACATGGTTTGATAATCTCTCGAATGCTTTCGACGCTTTTCTGGGCCATATCCTTTGGATTGTCAGCTAACTTCCAAAGCGATGGGGTAATGCGATTGACCATTTTATCAGTGCACTGGGCACTCAAGAGCACGGAAACGAGCAGTGTATAAGTGTCTTTGTGTTGCAGCGGGATAGGTGTTTCTGGATAAAGGCTCTGTAGTCGAGCTTGAACAATCTTTGCGCGTTCCGATTTCTTCATGCTTCGTTTTGGTTTCACGTAGGTCAGCCTGTCCTCAGGCTGACATGATGGCTGTATATCGTCCGGCTGAGGACAGCCGGACCTACGTGCTAAAGTCCGGCTGAGGACAGCCGGACCTACGTGTTTAGGGAGTGGCATTCAAGTCCGGTCCGACCCCAATTCTAGGCAATATTACAACTAAGAATTCGGGGTGCCGAAAAAAAGCCAGTCCGTGTACGCTTAAGGAGCCAGAGAATCGAAGGAAAGTCCACTACCATCATCGAATCGAAAGTCGATCCATCGCAATGTCCACGTCCAGCCAAGCCACTAACACTACCCCAAAGCGTTTCGAAGTTCCTGCCAGCGATACCTGGGACTTGTCCAGTCTGTTTGAGTCCGATGCTGCTTGGATTGAGGTCCTTTCGCAATTTGAAAAGGAGATAGATGGCTTTGCCCGGTTTTCAGGCCGTCTGGCCGAATCGGCCGAGGTCTTAGCCGAGTGCTTGACGTTTGACGCAAAACTTGATCGGCTCGGAGAAAGGCTAGGTACATTTGCGTTTTTGAAAACCACAGAAGATCAAGGCAATAGCCACTACCAAGGCTTTGTCGCTCGCCATCAAAACCTAGCTACCAAAGCCGGCCAAGCCGCCAGTTTTATTCGGCCAGAGATCTTGTCCATATCGCCTGAAAAGATGGCGAATATGCTGCGCGAGGATTGCTTGAAACCGTATTGCCTGGTTCTAGAACGCATCAATCGCTATCGCAAGCATACGCTCAGTCAGCCGGAAGAAAACTTGCTGGCCATGCAAGGTGAAATGGCTCAAACTGCCAGCAAAGCCTTCCGGCAATTGAATGATGCCGATCTTAAATTTGGAGAAATCATAAGCGAAACCGGCGTTCGGAATGAATTGACAAACGCCTCATTCAGTTCGTTTCTCATTTCACCGAATCGCAGCGTTCGCAAACAAGCGTTTAAACAATACTACCAGCAGTTTCGAGGCCATGAAAACACACTGTCAGCCACGCTGGCTGGAAGCATTCACGGTGATGTCTACTATGCAAAAGCTCGTAACTACCAGAGCGCAAGGGAGTGTTCGCTTTTCGCCGATAATGTTCCGCTCAGCGTCTACGACAATTTGATCGCGGCAGTGCGAAAACGCCTTCCTGAGGTGCATAGTTATTTTGAAATGCGACGTCGCAAGATGGGTCTTGACGACATCCATCATTATGACACGTATGTGCCAATCCTTTCAACCCAACAATCGAATCACACCTGGGACGAAGCTGTTGGGGTGGTCCTCGAGTCGCTTGAACCATTGGGATCGGAATACCGCCGAACCCTTGAAAAAGGGCTTCGCGGCCGTTGGTGCGATCGCTTCGGGACTGACCTGTGGTAGGTCGCAACCAGCGGAATCGGTTGCTGCGGCCGCGGCCACCATGGCACATGCCA
>JANLUJ010000711.1:0-1922 GCA_031363425.1 Pirellula sp. | reverse complement strand
GAGTGGGCACATCTGATAAAGGCTTCCGGAATGACCCTGGCGGCGCTGGCTCTTGGAATACTCACCAATGCGGTATCCCTTTTTTCAACTTATGAGTACCAAAAAAGAACGATCCGGGGAGGAAGTTCTGCCCTGGTGGATACGGCTAATAAATCAGGCAAATCGCAAACCGCGGAACTGAACAAGTTCCTGTCCGACGCCAGTCAAGACGGCGAAGCTCGCTACATCGTCTTCCAATGGTTGACGGAAAGCAACGCTGCACTTCGCAAGGAGCTGCTTGCAAACATGAACCAAGACTCGAGCCCAGAGTTGCGGTTTTTGGCAATCGATGAAGCCATGAAATCTAAATTGGAGACCAAGCAGCTGTCTTCGCTTCTGGATGCTGCAAGGCATCCAAGCCAAGTTGTGAGCGTCATCGAAAAACTCAAAGAGCAAGGTGAGATCGTCGATCAATCGAAGCAACTTGGGTTCTTGCCCAATTGGCGATTGATCGGGCCTTTCGATCACGTCGGAACCCTCAACTTCAACAAAGAGTTTCCTATTGAATCCGATTTTGCAATGGGTTCACTTAAGGACGAATACGAAGGTAAAAATGGGTCGGTCAAATGGAGGGATGAACTGTCGGTTGCACCAGACGGTATGGTTGATCTGGCCGCAATTTATTCCAATGAAAAGGGTTGCATCATCTATGCCTTGGCCGAATTCGATTCGGAGAAGGAACGGGATGCCGAAGTGAGATTAGGCTGCATCAACGGCAACAAAATTTGGGTGAACGGCAAGCTTGTCATGTCCAACGAAGTCTATCACACCGGCTCGCAAATCGATCAGTATTCCGAGCCCATCCGAATCAAGGCGGGGAAGAATTATATTCTCCTCAAGCTGTTGCAAAATGAACAAAAGGAGTCCTGGGCCCAAGTGTATCAATTTCAACTCAGGATTTGCGACTCGACCGGCAAAGCCATTTTGACAAAGGGACGATAACCATGAAAACATATCTTCGCAGTTTTTGCAAAAAGATGCTTGTCGCAATAGGCCTTGTCACTGTTGCATCGACGCACTCAATGACCACACGTGCGGATTGGCCCATGTTTCGCGGTCCGAATGCGAGTAGCGTTGCAATCGGTTCGAAAGTTCCAACCAAATTTGGGGGTGAACAAAAGGAAAACATAGCTTGGCGCACGGAATTGCCTGGCAGAAGCGTGGGTGGTGTCATCGTCGTCGGTGATCAAGCCATCACGACCAGCAGTAGCGGAATGGATCAACGCCGCCTGCATTTGATTAGCCTTAGTACCAAAGATGGGTCCATCCTTTGGCAACAAGAATGGGTTGCGCGTGGTCGACCATACTGCCACCCAACGAGCGCCAACGCCGCCCCAACACCTGCCTCCGACGGCAAAAACATTTTCGCATTCTATAGTTCCAACGACTTGGCTTGCGTTGATCTGGAGGGCAATTTGGTTTGGTACCGTTCCCTCTCGACTTATTTCCCAAAGGCTGGCAACGACGTCGGAATGAGCAGTTCGCCGGTTGTCGTCGATGGTGTGTGCGTTGTTCAAATCGAATGCCAAGGGGATTCCTTCGCAGCAGGATTGAACGCCGAAGATGGAAAGATCCTATGGAAACTTGATCGACCCAAGCAGGCGAATTGGTCTTCTCCCACGATCGTGAAACTTCCCAGTGGCGAACAAGTCATTGCAATGCAATCGAGCGAAGACTTGCTCGCCTTGTCGCCAAAGACTGGCAAGGTCCTTTGGGAAATGAAATTGAAATGTTCTACTATTCCGTCCACAATGGCTGCGGAGGGGCGACTCTTTGTTCCCTCCGGCGGGCTAACGGCCTTTGACCTGTCCAGCGTTGGTGCTAGTCCAAGCAAACTTTGGGATAATAACAAACTCAGCGCAAACGCGTGTTCGCCACTCGTG
>JANLUJ010000660.1:0-1197 GCA_031363425.1 Pirellula sp. | reverse complement strand
ACCGAATAAGAGTCCGCGTCGCTCCTTTTTGATCAACGCCGTCTCACGGCTGATACCCGGTGCTAACGATTGCGAGCTTTGGCTTTCGCGCATGCTTCGAACCAGAAATGTATAACTAACAATGTTGGCTGCGGACATTGCGTAGTCCTCAGGCAGTCGCATGTCAGTCGGCATCATGATTCGAATCCAACGCGTGTTGGTTGGCGATGGGTGCTGTGCATTCCAGCTTTGTAGCGTCTTGAATAGAGCGGCGATCAGCCAGTCATTGATTCCTATTTGAAGCTCGTTGGCTGCATTGGTGAGACGGGTATGTGTCTCACGGTCAAAGGAGGAGACGACTATCTGCGGATAGACGGCGCGGCTCGAACCCGCCAAAGTTTTGGGTGCGGGAGCAAGTGGAGAGATTTTGATACGAAATAGTTTGACACATTCCTTCCAGCAGCGCCAGTGCAGTGGCCATGTCTTGCCGCGAAACGCGTATTCCGTCATCCTCATTTTCCGATTTCGGAGCAACTCAGGATCAAGCTCCGATAGTTCGTAATCAAATGGATCGTCGCTAGTTCGCTGACCATACAAGGCCAATAAGTCGCCAATGAATCGATACCCTCCAATTCCGTCGCAACAAGAATGATGAAACTGCATCGTTATGACCGCAGAGCCCGAACGCTCTCGAATCCAAATGCGTAACCCGACTTCATTTTCCAAGTTGATCGACTCGCCGTTTGGCAATTCGATAGGATCCTCGTGTTTGCCCCAATCCACGATCGGCATGGTGTCGGGAGCAGGAACCCAGCATGGCAAGCCTTTCTTTGCCAGTTGACGGTGCGACTTTAAGAGTGGGTGCCTGTCGAGCGCAGCCAACAATGCTGACTCAAAGGCGGCACGCTGCACATTACCTGCAAAAGTCATCTGCACGATAAAGGCCATCGGGTAGTCCGGGCGGTCATCCGCAATAAATAGCGATTCAATCGGACTGAAATAGAGCGGAAAGAGACGCTTGATGCGCGCCGAAGGCTGTGGCAATTGCAGACTTGTTTCGGTTGACATTAAATGCGAGCCTCAGCTGCCGAATCTTTTCAGACAGTGAATTGGTATCTGACGTTTTATTTTGTGCGAAAAGTTCTAGCCGCCCGTGGGGAGGTTGTACAGGTTTCACATCTCTGTTTTTGCAGGCCCCAACGAGTTTTTGCAGGCCCC
>JANLUJ010000645.1:0-2269 GCA_031363425.1 Pirellula sp. | reverse complement strand
GCGCAAAAAAACAAAAAGATGCACCATAGTGAATCGCGTTGAGCGAGTTTCCATCTCTCTGCAAGGCTTGTCATGGTTTTTTTAGTCGCTATTGCTGCAGCAACAATATGTCCTGTGATCCCGGGATGTCTTCAGGCCATTTGGTCCAAATGGGGGTCTCTTCACGAACCTTTTTGATAAAATCATTTCGCTGCTTGGAGACTTTGTTCTTGATGAGAGTCTTTCTGATTTCTGCCTGAGCTTGTGCAAATGATTGCGTATAGGCTTGTTCCCGTTCTAGCACTTCGACAATGTGGAAGCCTTCGGTATCTTCGATGATGGGACTAAGTCGTCGCAACTCGTATTCAAAAATGGCTGCATCAATCTTTTTGCTCTTGAGAGCCCCCTGGGTTGTCCAGTCGAATAACCCCCCGTCGGATGCTCCGAGCCCTGTGGATTGACGTTTTGCGACCGCACCAAAGGGGGCTCCGCCTAAAAGCACCTGGTCGCCCATATCGGCAATTGCCTTGAATGCTGCTTCCCTGGTTGGGAACTTCGAGAAATTGGCTGTGAGCATTTGAAAGCGCACTCGCGCAGGTCGTTTGAAGTCCTCGATATGGTCGTTGAAGTAGTCGCTCATTTCACTGAGTTCGACAATAGGGCGATCGGAAACTTTTTCGCGAACGTGCTCTTGAGCCCAGGTGTTTTCAGCAAAGTCCCGCATCATCGAGGATAAGGTCTTACCAGCCTCAGCAAGTTTCTCCTCAAACTCGAGATCGGATTGGCATTTCATGCGTTCCATCTGCATCGGCTTCCACTTTTGGTGGAATATTTTGGCCGTTTGGGTCTTCATGTGTTTTTTGGCGTCGGCGCGATCCTTCAAGGGTTTGCCAGAGACCTTGTCATTGAGAAATCTCTGCGCCAATGCCTTGCGAGTAACAACTTCCATCAATTCCTTTCGCAATTGTATTTCGAATTGGTTGTGTCCTAAAACCTGGGGCGTCAACTTGCTGGGTGGAATCAGATCGCCGACGAGTATGGGTTCTTCTCCCACAACGGCGACGCGAATTCCAGCTTCAAAGCGGTCCATTTTCTGCGGTGCAGGAATGATTTTGGTTTCGTCGAAACCTAGGCTGTTCGCCGACAAGAAATCAGATGGGAAGTCTTCGCTCGTTTCGGAGGCAAGGTTAGCATTCACCCTGTCTGCTAGAAACACGGGTTGTTCTAGTCCTTTAGAACCAGGTGGCAGTCCGCCGACCACAGTTGGAGTGTAGGGCACGTACCGGTTCGGATCCTGTTGCGAGAAAGCGACGCCGCTCAAAGAGAGGAAGCCCAGTGCAAGTGTTGAAATGATTTTCTTCATCCTAACCGACTTCCATGACATAATTGCAGGGCTTCTTCCGATCAAATCGTCTCGATTTCGAGACTTTTTACGGTATCCTGTCGGAGTATAGGGAAATCGTCGTTTCGACCGCAATAGAACTAGCGAGCGATAGCAAATACGGCTTTAACGTGAGAGCGAGTACGGCTATTCTGTGCCTTCTCAAATGAAGATACTTCGTTTGTTAGTGTAAAATAGGGCAACATTTGTTGATCTGTTTCGGGTTCCATCCTCATTGAGTAACGATTCATGAGACCAATGCTTTCGGGTATCATTCCGCCTCTCGTTTCGCCGCTACGCGCTCGCGATGAACTTGATCAAAAGGGGCTTACGCAATTGGTTGAGCATGTTCTTTCGGGTGGTGTGCATGGTTTGTTTTTGCTGGGAACTACCGGCGAAGCCCCGAGTTTGAGTTACCGATTGCGGCGCGAGCTCATCGAGCGAGTTGCCGACCTGGTGGCGGGGCGAGTGCCCATCCTTGTTGGCATAACGGACACTTCGTTTGTCGAATCGGTTCATTTGGCTGAGTACGCTGCCAAAGCTGGCGCGCAGGCGCTGGTGCTTTCGACTCCCTTTTATTTTCCGGCGGGGCAAACGGAGTTGGCCGGATATGTCGAAAACCTGGTCCCGGAACTTCCGTTACCTTTGGTCCTCTACAACATGCCAAGCCTGACCAAGGTTTGGTTTGATATCGAAACACTTCAAAGACTTTCCACAATTCCACAAATCATCGGCTTGAAAGATAGCAGTGGCGACATGGGTTATTTTGAAAAAGCGATCGGGCTAAAGAAGTTGAGGCCTGACTGGTCGGTCATGATTGGTCCCGAAGCCAAATTACCGGAGTCGATGCGTTTAGGGGGCAATGGAGGTGTTGCAGGCGGTGCAAACATATTCCCGAGAATCTTCGTG
>JANLUJ010000595.1:0-1105 GCA_031363425.1 Pirellula sp. | reverse complement strand
GTTCTACCACGGCGCTTCGGTCCATTTTTGGCACAGTCGTTTCCATCCCGAGAACCGTAATCTAAAATAAGTCGCAAGATGAAAGACTTACCGCTCGACAGAGAATCGCGTATCACCCAGCTAATAGCGGAAGTGCAAACCTCGGCGTTAGCTGGCCGTCCGATTGAAATTGCGAAATTGAGAGGCCTCTATCCTGATCTTGCCGATCAACTTCCGCAACTACTGGCAGCCGCCACGCTCAAAACAACGGAACTCGATTCTGCAACGACGGGGTCGTGGTCGAAACAAACGGATCCAATGCCAGAAACCTTAGGCCGTTATCGCGTTATTCGTCGAATCGGATCTGGTGGAATGGGTGCAGTGTATGAAGCGGATGACCCAGAGTTATCACGACGCGTAGCAGTAAAGGTGCCATATCTGGATCGACCATCCGAACGCCCCGAAGTTATGGCTCGCTTTCTTCGCGAAGCCAGGGCAGCAGCGGCCGTACAGCATCCCAATGTTTGTCCGATCTTTGATACTGGTGAACATGATGGAGTGCCTTTTGCTGTGATGGCGTTCATAGACGGAGGGACGCTGGCCGACAGTTTGCCCTCCGGAGAATTTCGCGATCCAAAACTAGCCGTTTCGTTTGCACGCCAAATCGCAGATGGGCTCGCCGCGATCCATTCCTGCGGCATCATACATCGCGACCTTAAGCCGGGTAACATTTTGCTCGACGATTCGGGTTCGGACAAGCACAGTATACCCAAGATTACCGACTTCGGCTTGGCGCGTGGCACAGACGGTGCGAGTAACCTCACTCGTTCGGGAGGTTTGATTGGCACGCCGGCTTATATGTCCCCCGAACAAGCAGTTGGTGATGTTGCTCGTATCGCCCCTGCGACCGATATTTACGCCCTCGGCGTGATTCTGTATCAAATGCTGGCAGGCCAGCCACCATTCGAAGGTGCGCCGTTGGCTATTCTGGCGAAAGTTCGCGAGGAGTCACCAATTACACTCTCCAAACTCCGGCCTGATCTCGAGCCGAGACTGGTTAAGATCGTAGAGCGTGCCATGGCCAAACTACCAGGCGATCGACATCCATCGGCCCATGATTTTGCGG
>JANLUJ010000591.1:0-7962 GCA_031363425.1 Pirellula sp. | reverse complement strand
GTAACGTTTTTCCTAACTGGCTCTCAAGTGCCCGGGCGACCAAGCATGGGCTCATGGCTATCGTATGGGCTCGGTAGCGAGACGGAAAACTTACCAACATTCGTCGTGATGACCTCGAGCGACAAGTCAAAGACCTGCGGTCAACTCTTCTTTGACTACTATTGGGGCAGCGGGTTCCTCCCGAGCCGCTTTCAAGGTGTTCGGTTTCGCAATACTGGAGATCTGGTGCCGTATCTCGCAAATCCGGCGGGTGTCAGTCAGTTGGCGAGGCGATCCTTGCTAGACGATATCGCTAAGATGAATGTGGAGCATTTGGCGGACTACGGCGATCCTGAGATCGACACGAGGATTGCACAGTATGAAATGGCATTTCGAATGCAGACAAGCGTCCCAGACTTGATCGATTTTTCGAACGAATCGGCCTCCACGATCGAGCGCTACGGACCGGATGCGTTGGCCAAAGGGACATTCGGAAATAATTGCCTCATCGCAAGACGATTGCTAGAACGCGGAGTACGATTCGTCCAATTGATGCATGCTGGGTGGGACCAACACAACAATCTGTATACGCAATTGGAGCAACAATGCGCCGACACCGATGCGCCCGCCGCGGCGTTGGTTCAAGACCTCAAAGAGAGAGGCCTCCTTGAGGATACGTTAGTCATTTGGGGCGCGGAGTTTGGTAGAACGCCGTTTGGCCAAGGCGATCCAGTCAAGCCTACCGGTCGCGATCATTTCGGAAGGGCTTTCAGTTGGTGGATGGCTGGAGGAGGTGTAAAGAAAGGTTCTGTTTACGGTTCGACAGACGAATATGGTTGGAACATCACTGAAAATCCAGTGCATGTGCATGACATGCAAGCGACGATTTTACATCTATGTGGAATCGACCACACACGACTCACCTACCGATTTCAGGGCCGTCAGTATCGACTTTCCGATGTTCACGGTGACGTAGTCAAAGGAATCATTGCCTAGGACCGGCGCGTTCCAAACGGCCGGCATATTGCGAGCGGCGAGGCGCTAGCCGCCGGTTTTCCGATTCCATCTTCGCTGTGAATTCCATTTCGCATCCTCAACCGATGACATGCAGTAGGAGTTTCATGTGGCCTCGATTTCACTTGTTAGAACTAAACAGTTCTTGACTCTCGTTTGCACGCTGTGCTTGCTACTATTCCAAGGGATTTCTTGGACAGCGGAAACTCCCTCAGCCATCGAAATCGTATTGCAGAATGCGAAGCCTTTGTCTCAGCCGAGGCAAGGCCGGTTGCCCATGTACGTTCTTCCGATTTCAAACGCCTTACTTTCCGTCTCCGATTCGGAGGCCGAGAATATTTTGCGATCTCTTGAAGCGAGAGGGATCGGTTATGCGGTGGACTGGCAACCGTCCAATTTTGAGAACTCATTGCGAGAAGGACTGCGCATCGCGAGGCTGCAGCAGAAGATTGGGCAACCAGTGGCGATCCATGCGACTGCCTGTCTCAATGGATTCTACGACGGGAGCAACGATACGTTGCATGTGGGTCAGGATGGAAAACTATTTTCTGATAACTCATGTGGAATGGAACTTGGCTGCCCATTTGCACTTGAGCATCGCATCCCCGCCATTCGCCGGAGAGTCGAATCGTTTGTCCATGCGTATCAACAAGCAGGTGTGAACATCGATTTTATTTTCGCTGATTGGGAAGTCGATGGCCCGATCGAATGGAACGGTTCCTGGTCCGCATCCAAACGATGCCAGCGATGTAGAAAACATCTGCCTCAAATCGACGACTTCCGCGACTTTCAATCAGCCTTGCGCCGCATTCGATCGCGGTTGCAGCATGAGGCGTTTGCGTTGGTCGTCACCCAGGCATTTCCACAGGCCCTAGTTGGGAACTATGCCGTGTATCCGAACGATGGATATCGCTATTGGTACGACTACTTTGAAAAGCCGGCCGATGATGATTTGCCTTTTCGTCTCGATCAACGTGCACGTTATCGTGAATGGTATCCTGAATTTACCGAAACGGGGTACACCTTTGCTATGCCGGTCGTCTATACCTGGTATCCAACATTTGGTTGGTACGACTTTGAGTCAACCGACTACCGATGGTTCTACAATATGTTGCTGACAGGTTCCAATGCTGGTCGGCATACACCCTCCAGTACTCCGATTATTCCCTTTGTGCATTGGAACACGACGGCTCCGCCAAAGGATGCGGATCCAAGCGTGGTCCAGATGAGTCAAGCAGCCTACCAGGAGTTGTTGTGGCACCTACTACTTCGCGGGCACGATACATTTTTCGTCTGGTGCCAACACGATGAGTTGGCGTCCGAAGTTCGTTTGGCACACGAGGTCTACGCGGCAGCTGGCCAGTATGGCGGATTTCTGGATCGCGGCGAACCTGTCTGCTTTGATGTGCCTGACAGACCATCCACTGTGACTTCTGGGTTACGTTTGGGGGAACAAGTACTAGTTCGTAGAACTGAATTTGGAAAAAAAGATTCGTCGCCATTGGTGCTGAAAGTGATGCAAAGCGCGGAGCACAATCTTGAAATCAACGTTGCTGCAACACAGGGCAATCAGATCGTTTCGATTCGCCAAAGCAAACCCGAAGCCTCACTTTTGAAGCGAGGCGAGGAAATTTTGTTTCCAATTGGTTGGTATGATCCACCGGCCGAGGATAGAGACCTACGAGAGCTGGCAGATGCAGGGGTCAATTTGGTACGCTGCAATGACCGAGCGTCGTTGGACCGAGTAGGGAAGTTTGGTTTGTTGGGTTGGTTGCCGCTCTCGGTTCAACAAGGGGACACGCCGGAACTACGCCAGCAGATTCAGTCCGTAGTCGATCATCCGTCGCTGGCGGTTTGGGAAGGCCCTGATGAAATTGTTTGGAATTTCACCGCGTACAGTGGTCTCGAGAAATCACATGGAATCAAGAAAGAAGATTGGTACCAGCAGCGCGCTAACGCTTTGGGGTATGCGCAGTCACAAGCTGCAGTCATCCTTCCAAAAATGCGGGAGGGAATTGCGTTGGTTAAATCGCTAGACCCACAGAATCGACCCTTCTGGATGAATGAAGCGGCCGATAGCGACCTTCGCTATGTGCGAGGCTATTCCGAAGTGGTCGACGCAATAGGATGCGATTACTATCCAGTCCGGCGCAGCGAGTTCGATTTGCGCAGCATCAGCAAGATGGTAAATCGGTGGGACGCCATCGGTCGAGGCAAACCAGTTTGGATGGTCTTGCAGGCGTTCTCTTGGCATGCGCTGGTTCCCGAGCGAGGCAGGCGATATCCTCATTTTCATGAATCTCGATACATGGCGTACAGCACTATCGCACACGGTGGCAAAGGCGTTTTTTATTGGGGAGCATTCAGCATCGATGACCCTGCGTTTCGCAAGTCTTTATACGCCATGACGGCTGAGCTGGACTCGCTACAACCGTTCCTGGTCGCAGAAACTTTGCCAAACGTTCAGGCGGAGGTGATTCTTGATCTATTTGAAAACTCAGGTCGCGGAGTTCGAACAATGGGACGGCAAGTTGGAGACGACCTGTTTGTCCTCGTGGTCAACGAAGACGAGCACCGACATATGGCAGTCGAGGTAAGTGGCGTAACGAACTGGAATGGTCGAACACTATTTGAACTCTATGGAACAGATGAGACAACGGTCGAAAAAGGAAACATCGCGATCCGCATGAAACCCTTCGAGGTTAAGGTTTACTGCACGTCACGTCGATTTGAGACGTCAAAAAAGGATGGACGAGAGTACATTTCGCCTGAGACGTCGAAGTAGATTTGCAGTTGGCTTGCGGCAATGGAATTGGAAAGTCTTGAGAAGCTTGTGCTAACTCCATGGGTGGCCAAAAATGCCCGGACTATCCAACGGCTCCGAGCTCGTTGGGGGCCTGCAAAATGCGTTGGCAACAACGAGACGAGCTGACGAGCACGTTGAGGTCCCTGGCTTGCAAACACCTCAGATTCGGGTTGTATCGATAAAAAGCTCAACTTCCTTGCCTCGAATTGCCGATTGTAACGAACGATCGCAAAAGCGAAGGAAATTCGATTTAACCGGGGGGTTTATAATGGTCCGCAAGGCCTTTTTGGTCGCCGCACTAGCACTCGTCGCTGGTTTGGCATCGTACGACGACGCCCAAGCTCAGCAGGCTCAGCCTCAGGCTCAGGCGTATGGTAAAGCGTGGGGTGGAGCTGCCAGCAATCGCGACTACGAGCGATTCAATCACTATCCATACGTTTACTATCCACAAAACTTCTATGGGAACGAGTACTATCGCAGCAACGATAGCCTCTATCATCGATATCCTGCCGAAATGCAGATCCCAGTTTACAACCGCAAGTGGTACAATTATTATCCAACCGCTCAGCGTTATCATTGGGGCCACCATTTCCTGACCGACGTGTTCTAAACGACACTGACGAAGAATGTTCAATTCCCGCAACACTGCGTTGATCGTTTGATCACGCAGTGTTTTTTCGTTTACCGCCGAGTTCCAAATGGATGAATCCAACCGTTCCATCGCCAAGCGACAGATCGCTAGGTTGCTTGGCAGTTCATCCATTCCGATTTGCGTCCTGTCCGAAGAAGACACACTTGTTTTTGCAAACGAGGCATTGGGCAAACTAGTAGGACGATCTGTTGAAAGCCTGTTGGGGTTGCGGTGCGGCACACCTGTGCCGGAGGATGGAAGCCCAGACGCTCATCTTTCTGCCTTCTTCTCGCTTCCAATTCATTGGTCGCGCACGGACCTCAAGTTATTGCCTGAAGCCAACCCATTTCCGACACCTGAAGATCAACAGACGCGTGTCGTAAGAGTGGACGATTCATCCGGATGGGTACGATGTTTGATTCCATTGGAGGAAGACAATGGATGTGTCCTATGCATTTTCTGCAAAAACTTGAGCAGCGCCCCGCATGGAATCGTCGATGAACACGCGGCTATCATTCAAAGAATATTAAGAGATAATCGTAATAAATACCAACACTTGGATGACATGTGGTTCTTGCAGGGAAAATCCGTGGGCGCACGTCGCGCACTGGAACAAGTGCAACTCGCCATTGCGAACTCTTTGCCGCTCACGATTTTCGGCCAAGTCGGTTCTGGACGATCCTGGCTTGCGCAAGCGATTCAGGCACATCGACGAGGGATTGGCATAAACAGATCCAGGTTTGCGAACGAAGAGTCGATGGTTCGCATCGACTGTTCCCTAATGGACGTTGAGTTGCTGCATAGCATGTTGGAGGTAGTGGTTGAAAGAACGCTCCATGAAAGAGCGGCTCCAACCGTTTTTTTGGATAACTTGGAGGGATTGCCCGACGAATGCGCGTACATTTTGGCATCGTTTCTCAAAAGACACGAGGAGGCGGTTTGTATCGCTACCTGCGACTCAGCAGCTATTCAAACTTTACCAAAGGGTAATGTACTTTTGAACGAAGTCATAGCGCGAACCTGCATCCTTCGAATCGATTTGCCAAGGCTAGTTGATCGAATGGAAGACTTGCCAACTTTGATCAGCTCCTGGTTTATTGAGCAGCACAAAACGGGCGCAGCGACGCAAGAGATCGGCGACAGTTTCATCGATGCGCTAATGGCCTATTCATGGCCGGGCGATATCGAAGAGTTTGCCGAAGCACTTACCCACTCTGCAAAGAGCGTTACCGGTGAAAGGCTCACCGACAAAGACTTGCCCGTAAATATTCGTACTTTTGTTTCTCATATCGAACAAACGCATTTGGACGAGTCCGTGGACCTGGACTCCATTCTCGAGAATGTCGAGAGGACATTGATCTTAAGAGCGATGGAAAGGTTTCCGCTGAACAAGACTTCAGCGGCCAAATTATTAACCATTTCTCGCGCCAGGCTTTTGCGCCGCCTGCAACAGTGGGGGATTCAATCCGAAAGTGGTGTATTGGAAGGTGATGACGATTCGCCCGTGTTCAATGAGGTGAAGTGACGCTACCGATCACAACGACTTAGGTTTTGGTAGAATCTGCTGACGCCGACATGTTCAGCAATTCCCCGATGGTAATTTTTTCCTCAATACCTTTCAAAGTAAAATCGCTCAGAATGATCGAAGCCAGCGCACTGAAGAACAAGCATGTGGTCGTAACGGGCGGAGCCACGGGAATTGGATTTGCAATTGCGGAGCTTTTCGCTCAAAGTGGAGCAACGGTCGCGATCGGGTCCCGACGCGAAGAGGCGATAGACCTAGCTGTCACTGCGTCGGAGAGCAAGATCACTGGACATGTTCTTGATGTCGCAACCCGAACGAGTGTGGAAGGTTTTTTTGAGTGGATTGCCAGTTCCCTGGGTCATGTCGATATCTTGGTCAACGCGGCAGGTGTCAACATTCGGGATCGGTCGATCCATTGCATGTTACCGGTCCAATGGGACGAGATCATGGCGATCAACGCGACTGGAGCGTACAACTGTATCTACTCGGTACTTCCGCAAATGCGAGCGCGGCAAAGCGGCATGATCATCAACATTTCAAGCATTGCCGGCAAGCGAGCCATTGCACTTGGGGGTGTCGCGTATTCCGCTAGCAAGTTCGCCATGTCGGCACTTGGAACTTGCGTTTCCAACGAAGTCGGTTCGGAGAACATAAGAGTCACCAATGTGTATCCCGGTGAGGTGAATACGCCGCTCCTGGAGCAGAGGCCCACGCCGGTCTCAGACGAGCACCGACAAACAATCTTGGTGCCTGGAGACATCGCTCAAATTGTGGTTGGCTTGGCATGTTTGCCCGCTCGCGTTCATGTTCCGGAGATTGTGATCAAACCTGTCAGTCAGCAATACTACTAAGGAAAACGGCTTGAAAGTATCCATTTTAGTGCCCGCCTTCAACGAAGAAAAAACGATTGAACGGGTGTTGCTCAAGTTGCTGGCGTTGCAGATCGGCGAACGAGAAATCATTGTGGTCGATGATGGTTCTACCGATTCAACAGGGCAAATTGTTCAGCGATTGGCTACAGACGAACCCGCAATTCGACACTTTGCGCAGGCCAAAAATCTGGGCAAGACGGCGGCCATTGCAAGAGCCATTTCAGAAAGCTCGGGCGACATTCTCATCGTGCAGGATGCGGACTTAGAATACGACCCGAATGAGATTCCGGAGATAATTTCTCCAATCGTCGAGGGGGTTGCCGATGTTGTGTACGGAAGTCGATTTTTGGTCAAGCGAGCTTCGAGGGTTTTGTACTACTACCATTACCTTGCAAATAAATCGCTAACCTGCCTAAGTAATATTCTGACCAATCGAAACATGTCCGACATCGAGACTTGTTACAAAGCATTCCATCGCGATGTGATTATGCCGTTGCAATTGCGAAGCAGTGGCTTTGGTATGGAAGTAGAGATAACTGCCATGATTTGCAAAACGCGAGCCAGAACCTACGAAGTCCCTATCTCTTATTACGGCCGCACCTACGAAGAAGGCAAGAAGATTGGAACCTGGGACGGTTTGGCAGCGATTTGGTACATTCTTTATTTCAATTTAATTCATCCGTTCACCAAAGCAGGTAGGACTTACGTCAAGACCGTCAATGCATCTCTGGCCAACAGGCATTTTTAGACCGAAAATCGCATGCAAGCGGTCCTGATTTCGTTGACCACGCGCCTTGCGAGCGGTGTTGGCACCAAATCCTTTGAAGAGTTCACTCCACATGCCAACTATGTAAATGTTCAAGCAGGCTAGCATTGTCACAATCCTTGCTTTCCCTAAACGGGTGCCATCTGCTATACTCACTATTCTCGAGGACGAGCGGTTCATGCTCTCCCACACTTTATCTTGTATGACCCGCGGCCACGCGAAAAGATTTCGACATGTCGGACCATTGGAATAGCATAGCAAACTTACTCAAAACGCCCTCTCTGAATCCAACAGCCAAAAAATCAGAGCACTCCACCAAATCGCCGAAAGCAGCAGCAAATGCGGAGCCATCCGCAGCATTCGAGCCCG
>JANLUJ010000588.1:0-3730 GCA_031363425.1 Pirellula sp. | reverse complement strand
ACTGCGTCGAGATATAGCCAGGTTGCTGTTTCATCCAATTGGCGTCTGCTTCCCAAGCCTTGAGAAGTGACAGAATGTCTTGTTCTGCAACTTGAAAGATGTTCACCAAAACCACGGGGGAGATATCCGCGTTAAGCTGTTGAAAGACTGGGACATTCTGATCAAGTGGTTTGAGCTGAAGCATTTAGGGTCCTTTGCTGTATTCTGAGGTAAGAGCAGCAATCTATCCGATCCAGCAGGCGTTGAGCAAGCGACCAACGCCAATGTCCACAGTGGGATAGTCCGACTTTTGGCTACGGTAGCTGCTAGGTTGCTGGCTAGGCCGATCCTGCAGGAGTATGATGCTTTCCACAGTTGATGAGCTAGCCGTTCATGCAGCCATCCCATTCAAGAATTTCACTGCCAATTAATGTGGGAAGCCAGCTGGTGGCACATTCGTGTAGATATGGAAGCCGAATTTACCGCTCCGTAACCGCTTCGGGGGTAGCAAAACGTCGGACGGATATCTGTAACGCATCTATTTTCTTATCGAGATTCTGAACGTCAGTGCGTAGCGAGCGAATCTCATCACTCGCGTCCTTGCTCCGTGAGAATATCGACACGATGATCGCGATAATGATCAACGTACCGCAACCCAAACCGACAGTTGGCCCACCCGGATCATACCTCCACCACGGCACTGAATCGCGCCGACCACTTTTGATCGGCTTACCGCAATGTGGACAACTGGACAAAAATTCGTCGGCGAGTCGCTTTTGATTGGCAACTGGGACGTCCACACGCCCGAAGTTTGGGTCGGTCTTCCCGTCCTTGTCGGTGCCACAGTTCCAGCATGCGTCGAAGTTATCTTCGATTGTCTCATGGCAGTTCTTGCAGTTCCACATTGATCCGCATCCCTTTACGATTCAAATCAATCCCGACTATCGCAATGCAGGAGTTAGCAATTGATACTCCACCCCAACCTAATTCTCCGCTGCTCGCAGATTCAGTCTAGCCGGTCCAACAGGCGTAAGCAAAGCGGTTCGAGCCAACTTCCACATTGGGAATGATCGAAATTGTGGATGCTGCTGGATCCTGGCTAGGCGATCCCGCAGGAGTACGACGCTTTCACAGTTGATGTGCTAGTAGCCTTGCATCCCGCCTCAGTCCAACCTGTGGAAATAGCAGACGCCTGTTGCTGCCTGCAGTCGACGCCATGTCCACAGTTGTTGAGCTACCGATGCATCCTGCCGAATTTGGGAAGCTAGCAGCTAGGCACATCCTTGTGGAAATCGCAGAAGCGTGTCGGAAGGAAGCGGACGCTTGCACAATGGATGAGCGTCTATGGCCAGACGCAAGACGCCTATTGCGAGCTAGGCCGATCCTGCGGGCGTACGACGCTTTCACAGTTGATGAGCTAGTCCTGAATCCAGCCTCAGTCCAACCTTTGGAAGCGACAGACGCCTGGCTGCTGCACGAGTACGACGCAATCACAGTTGATCTAGTTGTGAATCCGGCCTCAGTCCAATCTGTGGAAATGGTAGCTGCTGGCTGCTGGCTAGTCCGATGCAGCAGGAGTACGTCGCTTCCACAGTTGAGTTAGCCGTTGCAGCCAGCCGAACTCGGGAAGCTAGCAGCTAGGCACAACCCTGAGGAAATCGCAGTGGCGTGTCGGAGGGAAGCGGACGTTGGCATATTGGAGCCTCAACCCGTCAGTCCAACTTGTGGAAGCAGTAACTGCTAGGTTGCTGGCAAGGAGGATCCCGCAGGAGTACGACGCTTACACAGTTGGCTAGGAATCTTTCGTCGTAATTCGTCAATACCAATGAATTACCAACGTCCACATGATTGTGCTGACCATCGCCTGTTAAATCACTAACCGGTCAGTCAATGCATTGCTACGGCTTGTCGGTTGCGTGTGGGACACCCAATAACGTTTCCGCTTCGACCAGCAGCTTTTGACCGGTGAATTTGTTGCGACTGGTTAAAGTCCGTGCCTGCTCGAGTGTGGTACGAGCCTCGTCGCGCTGGCCAGCTTGATGCTGTGCCATCGCTTGGATTGTCAGATCCTCGGCTGGTTGGGAGAGTTTCTGTGCCGCGTGCAGTTCCTTGCTTCGGGCCAGGGCGCTTAACGAGTCTGCATTCTGGCCGAGGCGATAGTAGGCGAATCCTTGGTAGCTCGCGTAGGAACTGTTCTCCTTGTCTTGTTCGACCGCTTCGTTGATCCAATCGAGCGATAGTTGGTATTCGTCGCGGGGTTGGGTGGGAGAATTCAGGATCTTCGAGGCTTGCAAACTGAGAGCCTCGGGGCTGCGTCGCACGTTTGGCGCCAGTTTCAACGCGATCGTTCGCGATTCGACGCTCACGAAGGGATCTGTTTTGATCTGCTCAGCGATCTGGCTGCGGGTGAGGAATTGACTGTCCCCATCCGCCGCTGAGAGCCAATCGACCAGGCCCTCAGCTTCCGCTTGCGCTGGCAAGGACCGAAGCCCGGTGGTAGTTCTTTCGTCGCCTCCCAAACTCACCCTTCCCGCAATCGTGAGCTTCCGCGACATCATCTCCTGCCCGGTCTCGACGTCCCACACTTTCGCTTCACTGCGCAAATCCGAATAAATATTGGCGACGAGACGCTTGCCGTCCGGGGCAAACCAGAGACCGCTATACGTGCCGTCCCAGACATGTAGTGGTGTCGCGGTCGCCACGTCGTACAGCGTAGCGCTATCTTTCGCGGAGGCCGCGATGTGTCTACCTTTGTTATTTACGGCCAATGTCAAGACGCTGTGATTTGTTGGTAACGGGATTTCGCCGACCTCCTTCCCGGTGGCTGCTTCCCAGACCACGATGGCAGCCGATGGCAAGCCTCCGCCAACATCGGTCGACATACGGATTCCCGCCAGCCGCGAAGCATCGGACGAGAAAACTGGGAACGCAACAGGACTATCCTCGGCCCATCGCCATGCTCCCGTCACTGCGTCCATGATCTGAAAGCCAGTCGTTGGATTGCGAAAAAAAGCATTACCAACGAGAAATAGTTTGCTGTCGGAGCTGAATTTCAGCGACTCCCGGGAGATTTTCATCGAGTTGAGAAAGCTGACTAGCGCGGATAAATGAATAATCCGCGCTAGCGGGGCGGCCATAGCGACGGGCAACTCTCGGCCCGAGCTCAGATCCCACAACCGGATCGTGGGTTGTTCTCCGTCGGTGTCACTGGGAGCGAAAAAGCTCAGTAGACGCCGGCTGTCAGGACTGAAAAAAGTCCCCCCGCCGCTGATGCGGTGATCAAGCATCATTGTGGCCTTAAATCGCAATGGCGGTAAGATTGCTAACTTGCCAGTGGCCACCGACCAAACTTTCAGCTCAGCGGCTTCGTCCAGCTTGGCGCTTTCATCGACGCTCTCGGCCATCAGGAAATTGCTATCGCGGCTAAAAATCAGCCGCTCCGCATGCCCAAACAGTGGCAGCAATTTCGGTGGCACACGTCCGCTAGTGTCTTCTAATTTGATTTCAAATGGCGGCTCAGCTGGGGTCCATTTCAACCTAGCCCTTGGGTCTCGCAGAAGAAAAGTATGACGCGACGCTGGCGCGCTTGCGATCCAGCGACCATCGGAGGAGCGCGCCGCCAAGTTGCCAGCAGTGATCTCGTTATTGTCTTCAGTTAATGCCACATCCGGCTCGGAGGGCGTTTTGGTTGGCAGACGCCAGACCTTGACGGCACTGCCTTGGTCGACCACCAACAACCGCCTGCTATCGG
>JANLUJ010000567.1:0-4053 GCA_031363425.1 Pirellula sp. | reverse complement strand
CGATACACACGGAGTTCGGATCAAACTGTTCAGCTCGTGGCAATCTAGGCATAGGAGATCTCCTTTTCAGAGCAGGGTATCAGGCAGCAGGCTCCAGGTCAATAGGTGCCTGGCACCTACGGGTGGCACCTATGTGCCTATGTGCACGACCGCCTATGTGCACGACCGACTGCACCTTGGTCCCTAACGTTGACGGAAACGATCCGGCAAGCTTCAATGATTCAATGCACAAACCAAAAATACTTATCCAGTTAGATACTGACGCAAAAGCCAGTGTTTTCGACGCAGTTGTCGCTTTTGATAGCGGTGTGGATCAACTCTTGCAGTATGCAGGAGTCCGCCCAAACGAAGTTCGCGGGATTGTACATGGTGCCATGTACACTAGAGGACCGGGCGATTTGAAAAATACGGCTATTTTTGTTGGCGGCAGTAATGTGAGCGATGGCGAAGCGGTGGCGGCAATTGCTAGGGAAACCCTTTTCGATCCGTTTCTCGTCTCGATCATGTTGGATAGCAACGGCGCTAATAGCACGGCTGCGGCGGCTGTTCTTAGCGCAGCGAAGCATATCGCATTGGAGAATTCCAACGCTCTCGTTTTGGCAGCAACCGGTGCAGTTGGTCAGCGCGTTTGTAAGATACTGACCGACGCCAAGTCACACGTTACCGTGGCATCTAGATCGCTCGAACGATCCCGAGATTGCGTTGCAAACTTGGTCGCAGGCGGAGCGGTTGCAGGACGATTAACGGCTATATGCTCAACCGATGAAACTGCCTTGATTGATGCGATGGTTGAAAGCAGTTTGGTTTTCGGCTGCGGGGCGGCTGGGGCGCGTCTCCTTCATGCTAATCATTTGAAGTTAGCAACCGAACTGCGAGTCGCAATCGATCTTAACGCGGTTCCACCTTCCGGCATCGAGGGAATTGATCTGATGGATAAGGGAGTTCAGCGCGGCAACCGATTCGATTATGGTGCATTGGGGGTGGGCGGGCTCAAGATGAAGATCCACAAAGCCTGTATAGCTTCGCTGTTTGAATCGAACCAGCGATTTTTGGATTGCCAGGCGATGCTGGCAATTGGCCAAGCAATTGTTGATGGCACAAAGTAATGCGAGCGGCAGTTCGACGAATGGGAATTCACTTGCTTTTCCATTGATCAAGCTAAAGAACAACGAAACAAAGTCGTCCAATCTGTGTTAACATAAACTTAAGGTTCGTCGACGTATGATAGCATGGAAGATTTCCCAGTCATGTTCGACGCATTCCTAATTCTGGCTGCGTAACCGTGCTCACTACTAGCTTCCAGGTTTTATCTTGAATCAGCCGTTGGCTTCGCCCTCCCTTTGGAAACCGGAACTTTCTGAAAGCCAACCGCAAAACAGGATAAGCAAACAGGGCGCCTATGAAATTAAGTTTTTGATCCAAGAGTCTATGTTAGAGCAACTGATTCCATCGGTTGCGGCTCGAATGCAATTGGACCCGCATGCAAATCCGCAAACCGGTGGTTACACCGTCGAAGGGATCTATTTTGAGACGCTCGAAAGGGACGTTTATCGAAGGTCGCCAGGCTACTCGCGACGAAAATTTCGGATCCGTCGTTATTCGGGAGGACCGAACATTTTTCTCGAAAGAAAATCCAAGCGAAAAGGCGTCGTGTCCAAGCGTAGGACCCAGCTTGAAGCATTCGAGCTTGCGAATTTACTCGATCGAACTTTAGACATAAGTTCGAATGGGTCGTGCGACGACAGCAGTGAACCACCTTTAGCACCTTTAGGGTTGAACCACAACACGGAAGTAGATTGGTTTTCAAGGCGAATCAAAACGCTAAAGTTGCGTCCAATGCTTTGCTTGAACTATGATCGAATCGCATTTCTGCAAATGGACACTCTAGGTCCAATTCGACTGACGATGGATCGCGCATTGGGTTGCTGCAGGATGGAACAATCACAATTCCCAGAGAAGTTGGCTTATCGAAAAATCCTTGAAGGCAAATGCGTTGTTGAAATGAAGTATCGCGAGTCCATTCCAACTGTCTTTCGAGAAATCATTGAGGAGTTTAAGCTGGTTTCGCAACCCATTTCCAAGTTTCGAAATGCGATCGTGGTCGCGGGCTTGGCAACGGACGAACCGCCCTCGGAAGGAACGAGCTAATGTTCGATTGGTTTGCGGATAGCTCAACGACATCGGTCCCCGTTACTACCACGATGATGGCAATCCGCTTAGTGGCGGCTAGCTTGTTTGGTTTTTTGGTAGCAATCTCGTATCGGCTGCATCGGTATCCAACACCCGTGCCATCGACCTTTCCATTGACATTGATACTGCTTTCTATTTTGATCGCAATGGTCATGCAAGTCATCGACGACCGAGTTGCTCGGGCATTTAGTCTCGTTGGTGCGCTTTCGATTGTTCGATTTCGAACCGTGCTTGACGAAACGCAAGACATCGCGTTCGTGATCTTTGCAGTGGTGGTCGGAATGGCTGCCGGGACCGGCGCGATGGGTGTTGCAGCGATCGGTTCGTTGGTCATGATCGTTACCCTTTGCATTGCTCGACTTCCGTTATTTGCTGCCCCCAAACGGTTGGTCTTTCACGAGTTGTCTGAAGCAAAATTGACGCTTCGAACGACTGTCGGCACCGACCACCTAAAAACGGTAGTTCCACTATTGGACTCAAATTTAATTTCCTATCGATTGATTTCGGCCGAAACCGCCAGGGGTGGCTCAGTGTTGGAATGGGTCTACTCCGTGCGTTTAAACCACGACATTCCAATCAGCACGTTAATCGATCGATGCAGCAAAGTTGAGGGTATACAAAATGTCGACATCAAAATGCAAGTAGTTCCGGCTTTCCCAATCCGGACATGAAACAAGATACACCTACGTCCGGTGCCTTCAACTGGAAATGAAATCAAATAATTGAACTATCATGCGAAAAACAAAAATGAGAACAAAGCTGCTTCTGATCGGAATCGTTGCAGTCCTAGTCACACCTGCTCTGCTACTGATGGCTCAATCGCCAGGTGGCCCTGGCGGTTTCGGATTTGGCGGACCGGGTGGACCGGGCGGCCCAGGAGGATCGCAACAAAAACTGGTTGCTAAGTTTGACAAAGACAAAAATGGTTGGCTCAACAAAGATGAGCGAGCGGAAGCTCGCATTGAGGCCAAAGCCGGGGGAGGAGGCCGTGGACCGGGCGGTCGTGGACCTGGCCCAGGTGGCCCAGGTGGAGGCCGCGGACCGGGTGGCCCGGGTGGAACGCGACCGACTCCAAAACCTGGTGTCCAAGTTGAGGTCAACGACGTCAAGAAATACAACAAGGAAGGACTCTATGATCCAAAAGTCCTCCGGACTTTTTTTCTTCAGTTCGACGATGAGGACTGGGAGGCCGAGATGGCGGACTTCAAACCGACAGATGTAGAGGTGCCAGCAAAAATGATTGTCGATGGCAAAACTTACGAAAACGTAGGGGTTGGGTTTCGTGGCGCTTCTTCGTTTTTCATGGTGGGGCCAGGTTCGAAAAGATCACTAAATATATCGATGGATTTCGTGGACTCGGAGCAAAAACTCTTGGGTTACAAATCGCTGAATTTCCTCAATTCAAATGGAGACGGGACCTTGATGCGGTCTGTCCTCTATTCGCATGTTGCAAACCAGTTTCTCCCCACGCCTCGCGTCAACCTTGTACGTGTTGTCATCAATGGTGAGGATTGGGGGATTTATCAAAACGCTCAGCAGTTTGACAAAACGTTTGTAAAGGAATCCTTTAAGAGTAAAGCGGGAAGCCGATGGAAAGTTCCTGGAAGTCCGCGAGGAGGTGGCGGGTTGACGTTCGTCGGCAACAATGTTGACGATTATCGAAGCCTCTACGCCATCAAGTCCGAGGACATCGATGCAGCTTGGCAACGATTGATCTCGCTTTGCAAAACGCTAAATGAAACGCCCGTTGATCAGCTCGAAAACGAATTGTCATCGATACTTGATATCGACAACGCGTTAAGATTTCTAGCGGTCGATGTGGCCTTGATTAACAACGATGGGTATTGGGTTCGAGCAAGTGAC
>JANLUJ010000638.1:0-7995 GCA_031363425.1 Pirellula sp. | reverse complement strand
GAACGAGTTGTCGATCGTGCCGTCCGAGTTAAAGCGCATCACGAGCATTTCGGGCTCCGGAAACAAGATATTTCCCACAGTGGACTGACCTACAACCACGATCTTTCCGTCAGAAGCGATGGCCATAGCGTGAATCTCCGTGTCAAAACCGGATGGTACGAATGGCAAGACGGGCACGCCACCATTGAACGCTGGATCTCGCTGCCCGTCAAACAGTAATCGCACGATCGCGCCGTAGCTGTTGCCGCCCGAATCTGTGTAGGTGCCGGCTACGACCGTTTTCCCGTCCGACTGCAAGGCAATGTCCCTGGCATTAAAACTACCAGAGAACAAGGCAGTTGGCGTCTCCTTCCCGTCCCCGTCGAACGTGTTGTCCAGCGTTCCCGGGGCTGCCAGCATCAGCCGCGACTCCAACGATTCGAAGCGACTCAAACGAACCGAACGTGTGTTGTGGCGTGTCATAGGATTTCCTCGCGATGGTTGTCAGAATTGCAAGAAGTCAGTCATGAAATAAAAGTGATAAAGAGCCACACACGGGCGAGGCTACCGAAGGCCCGGCCGTCGCGGCTTGTTCTCATGTTCCGAGTCGTCCAGGCACTCAAAGAATGCGTCGACGAGCGAGGGTTCCAGTCGATCCGCCAAGCGCACGCGGAAACTGGTTGTGTCGTCGCCACCGTCGTCGCCCGTCAACCGGTCTGTGCCGGGTTGCTGATAGCGGTGGTATAGCAAAATCTGCTTGCCGACTTGAACTTCGACGGTCTGTGGTCCGCCGCCATCTCCAAAATCAGTCCACTTGTCTCGTCCCAGTTCGGTAAAGCTCACAAGCTGGTGCAGCAGGCCGCTAGTGGGTAACGTAACCTCTGAGACGGTATTCACCACGGGCGCCACATTGCTGACCGTCAGCACGCCCGCGCCCGGGCTCATCAAGGCCCCCCGCAATGTGCGGAAACGAGATGGCAAGACCACTTCATCCTTCTTGACGGCCGCCAGAATGTCGTCGGCCCCATCGTAGAAGAGGTCGAGACCTGCACCACCCGTTAAGCGGTCCTTATTGCCGTCGTCCCGTACAACGAGCAACGCATCAATGGCAGCGACGCGGGCGGCGTAGCTGCTCGAGGCGTTCCAGGTCGTGACGGCGCTGAGCAAGGCGTTGTCATCCTGATCGGTGGTGGTGCTCCCTCCGATGAGCACGTCACCGCTTGCGCCGGCCACAAGCGAGTCTTCACCGGATCCTCCAATGAGGATGCAGCGACCGCCCTGTCCGCCGAGTTGATCGTTCCCCTCGTCGCCGAGCAGGACGCTTGGCCCGCCGCCGGATCCAAGGTGGTCGTTCCCTGCACCGCCATGGACGACCAGCGGGATCCGCGCGTTGTTGGAAACACTCAGATGGTCATCTCCCCTGCCCAGGTAGGCGATGATTCGGCTGACAATAGCGGCGTCGAAGTCGCGGGGCTGATCGCGGATAAAGTTCGCGTGGACTTTGAGCTTGCCATTGCCAGTCTGGTTGACACTGGCATCGTCGCCGCCCTGGCCGCCAATAATGAACAGCGTGCCGTTGTTCAGCCCGACGCCCGTGATGACTGCGGTCGTAGCTGCCGCGGCGACGCCGGTATCGTCGTCGGCCAACGTGAGAGTGATCGTGTAGACTCCGCCAGCGGCGTAAGCGTGACTGCCAGTAACCGTGCCTGAGCCTGCCCGCTGATTCACCGTGACGAGTTGCGAACCGCTGCCATCGCCCCAGTTGACGGTTGCGCGATGCAAATCGAGGGTTCCGGGATCGGTGAAGCTGGCGAGGATGTTGATTGCTTGGCCTTCGGCGGCGGGATTGGCGAAGGTCGCATCGCTCGCCAAGGCACCGATTGTGGGTGCACGATTGCTGACTGTCACCTGTGTCGACGCAGAATCGGACAAGCCGCCGTCGTCGGTGAGCGTGACGCCAATGTTATAAACGTCGGAAGCGGTCGCAGTCGGATTGTCGTCTCGGTAGATATGCGAAGTGACAGCGGTCGACTGCGTCGCATTGACATGTACGACCGTTCGAGCTGACCCATCGCCCCAGTCAATGTTCACCTCGTGGCCTTCGGGATCATCGGAGAATGCAACCGTCACGTGAACGCTTTCGCCTCGCGGATGGCGGCAGGTTGCACGTTGAGCGAGGTGATGCGAGGCTGGCGATTGCCGATTTGCCAGTTGCCATCATGATCGAAGTCGTGCACGTTGATCCAGGCCAGCGTGCCGTTGGTAAAATCGTTGAGTTGTGAATTCTGGAAGCCGTTGACGGGTCCGGCAAAGATGAAGCCGCTGCCGAACTCGCTGCGCACGATCTGGTTGCCGGCGAACCAGTCGGTGGATGTTCCCGTTGTGAGGCGCCACTCATATTCACCCGACGCGTTTGCGGCGACGGACCGTGCGGCGAAGGGCAGCGGGAACGAATTGCTAGGAGCGAGGGAGATAAAGCGTCCGCCGCCCTGCATGGCAACATCTCGACCATTGCCACGCGCAGCGGCGCCGATGTCAGCAAGAATTTGCATCGTCGCTGGATCCAATCGATCCCCAAGCGCCACGATGCGTGCCGCTAGGAAATTCATCATCGCGGCGCCCGTGCCGTCGCCGGGGTTGAGGTCCTGGAACATCTGTCGGTCGACCGCCGGATCGCCCCTATCCCAACTCCAGACGGCAGCTTCTAGCAGTCCGATTCGGTTGCCCCTGGGGATGTCGTAGAACCTATCGTTCGGTGGATCGAAATTGGACCCAAGGTCCGCATCTTCATCGTCGCCGAACAAAAAATCCATCTTAAGAAAATCGACGTTCAAGGCTGCGGCATTGCGGACGTCCGATTCGTAGTATCTACGGGCCGTGAAGTTTCGCAGGCCGTCGCTCTGCACTGAGAAAAAGGAGTTGGCATCTTCTGACGGGCCGTCAGTAAAACTGAAGTCATCGATCGACACTTGCGTGTAGTTCCCGCGATCGGATACAGGGTCGTCCGCGCCATTAGCGCGAAATGCCAGGCTGCTGCCGAACCACTTATGACCGTTGGGATCCGTGTGCTCCTGCGGCACGCCGAACCTCCCGTGAAACTCGTCGTTCCGATGCGAGAAGATGACGACCTGCTTGCCGCGCGATACGAGCGCCGCGCGTGAGGGCCAGGCGCGGTCGACGGCGCGTTCGGCGGGTGTGTAGATCAGTGAGCCGAGATGATCTTGGAGTTTGGGCAGGAGTGGATCGTCTGCCGCGTTTTCATTCTGCTCGGTAGCATCTTCGAAATCGAGAAAAATGACTTCGTTGCGATTTTCCGGTCGATCAAGCCAATCGCGGACTTCGCTCAACGCTTGATCGAGAAAAAACGGTGCGTTCCGGGTGACGAAAAACGGTGGAAAGCTGTGTTTCAGAATCAAGGCTCGCGTAAGTTCTAGTGGGTCGGAAGTTGGTCCGACCGGATCATGAATATCTAACTCGATCGAGCGTGCGCCCATGTCCAGCTGACCGGTCAGGCTTAGAATTTGATTTGGCGCAAAGAACGGTACGATCCTAAAACCTTCGTTCAGCGAGTTGAAAGCGTTGTGGGCGGCGAAGTTCATGACCTTGCTGATAGGTTCGTCGATGGCCATGTTGCGCTGGCTGCGCAGAGCCCACCAGGCGTCCGAGGCGGGCAGCTGATTGCCATTCGGATCGGCCAACTGAGCAATAAATTCCGGAAGCAGGATATTTTCGACGCCGCCGGCCGTCGCCATGACAATCCGGCTTTCCAGCACTTCTACGGTTGGACGATATAGGCCTTTTCTGGCTCTCGACCGCGACTTGAGCGATTCGATGTGACCCAAACGACAAGAGCGTGAGTTACGAAGTGTCATAGGATTCCCCTTACGATGGTTGTCAGAAGTCAGTCATGAAATGAAGTTGAGAAAGTAAGAAGTCGATGCACGGGCGGGGCTACCGTAGGTCGGTCCGGCGCGGCTTGTTCTTTTGTTCGTAGTCGTCGAGCCATTCAAAGAATGAATCGACGAACGACGGATTAAGCCGATCGTCCCAGCGCACTCGGAAACTGGTCTTGCCGACGCCGCCGTCGTCATCCGTCACAACGACCCTCACCAGGTACGTGCTGCGCTGCTGATAGCGATGGTGTAGCAAAAGCTGCTTGCCACCCTGTACGTTGACGGGCTGCGGTCCGGTGCCGTCGCCAAAATCGACCGTGGCGGTCCAGTTGTCTCGACCTGGATCGGTAAAGCTCACAAGCTGATGCAGCAGGCCGCTCGCGGGTAACTGAACGTCTGGGACAGCATTCACCACGGGCGCCACATTGCGGACCGTGGTGGTCAATGTGGCGCTGCTGCCTTCACCCGCTTTGTCATGCCAGACAAGCTGGATGTTATAGTCGTCTTGCGGTGTGCCTATCGGTTCGTCGTCGACATAGCGGTGAGTAAGTTGCACCTGTTGGCCATTGGAGCCAGGCGGAAAGACGTGTTTCTCGGTGGGCGTGCCATCTCCCCAATCTACGTCGAGGAAGAACACGTCGTGCAAGTCGGGATCGCTGATCGTGCCGCTCAAAGTCACTTCACCCCCTTCGTCAATCACTGGCGTGATCGAGCGATCAGGGAATCGTGAAGGTGTGTTAGGGGGGATGACCAGCGGAGAGCTAACGACCGTCAGCACCACGTCGTTGCCATCGCCGCCCTTGTAGCTGATGCGCAAGTTACTGAAGGCGGTCGAGATAATGGCGCCTTCGGGCAGATTGGCGAACTGTCCCTTAATCGAAGAGAAAAGGTTGCCGCAATTAATAACTCTGAACGAAGTGCCGATCACAGGAAAGAAGGTCAGGTGCACATTCAAAGGGCCGCCGCGAAGGTACGCGCCGTAGAAAACCCTGAGCTCATCATAACTTGCGACCGCGCTCGTACCGTTAAGATCAATCTCGAAGGTTGTGTTCACACCAAGGTCCGCGCCAGTCTGAACTCCTTCTACCAAGGTAAAGCCGAAGGCGGCGTCCAGCCGGCCAGCGCCAACCCCAGGGTTAATAAAGCCCGAGCCCGAGCCTAGAATCGAACCGACGATGCCCGTGCCGCCGAGCCTGCCGCCATTTAGGACGACGGCACTTATGCTGCCATTCACGAAAAGGCTTCCGGCATTGATCGTGGCTATTAAATTGCTGGACCCTGAAAGGAACAAGGGGCCGCTGCCGACCTTGGTGATAAAACCAGAGGCGTTGGCGTCGCTATTGGTGATGCTATTACTGATGGTCAACTGGCCGCCGTTCACATCGATCGCGGCGTTGTCGTTGAAATTCAACTGCACGGGCCCTGCCCACGTATTGTTGCCGCTGAGGTTACGCAGGGCGCCGGCGCCGCCGACACCTTGGCCAAGGAGACTGAGACTTCGGCTGAAGCTGCCCGTACCCGGAAGTTCCAATTCCAGCGTCCACCCATCCTTAACGAATACGGTTGACCCGCCGACAGGCCCGAGCGCCAGCGCGTTGCGGAGGTTCAGAATTCCGAAAACGAACACCGGGCCGGTGAAAGTATTCGCTCCCGAGAGGATCAGCTTGGCGGTGGCATCACTTAAGAGAGTAAACCCGGCGCTGCCGCCGATCACTCCAGAGATCGTCAACGTACCAGCCAACAGGTCGAACACAGGCAACCTGACGAGCGTCACCGGCCCCTGCCAGAAATTGTTGCCGCTCCGATTAAGGAGGGTCGAGCTATCCAGCACGAGCGGCTCGGCTACAGTAATGAACCCCTGCAGCTCGAGCAGACTGTTATTGGCCATCCTGGTGCCGCCGTCAGCCGTGCCTAGCGCAAAGGGATTATTGATGTTGAGCACGCCCTCGTTCACAAGGGTGGCGCCGCGGTAAGTATTAGCGGCGGTTAGTACCAGCGTGCCCGGACCGGACTTGGTCAGGCCCAAGCCGGCCAACGAGGCAGTATCTGAAATTTTGCCGTCAATCGTCAGGGACGTGAGCCCCTCGACTTGGGTAGTCAGGTCGGTCGAGGCCAAAATCACTTCGCCAGCCCAGCGGCTATTGCCGGAGAGATTGCGAAGCGTGCCGCCTGCGACGCCTTGCACGATCGTCTCTGTCACAAAGAGACTTCCCTGCAGTTCCAGCGCGCCGCCGTTGAGCGTGGTTTTGTTAGTTACGCCCGTGCCCGTCGTCCCCAAGGCTGTGCCGTTTTGGATGTTGAGGACGCCGGCGTTGACGAGCACGCTGTCCGCGAATGTGTTAGCCCCGCCCAGGACTAGCTTGCCCGGGCCTTCTTTAGTTATGTTGGTGGCGGCAGCTCCGCCGCTGATCACGCCGGTCACGTTCAACGTGGAGCCGCTGGCAATATCCGCGGTCATGCCGATGGTGGTTGCCGTGCGGCCCAGATCGAGGGCGATCGTGTTGGTCTTTGCTGCCGCGTCCATGTGGATGCGGGGGACGCCCTGGGGGCCCTGCACCAACGTGATCGGGTTGCCACTCAAAACGTAGTTGCCCGAGGCAAAGTCGAGCGCCGCCACCTTGAGGCCGACGAGGTCATTATTGTTGGCCAGGTTGACGGCGCTGGGGAACGAAAGCGCGGCTTGGGAATCGCCCGCAGGAGAACCGCCGGTCCAGTTGCCGCTATTTGACCAGAGGCTGGAGACGGCGCCTGTCCAGACGTGCGTCGCCAGGGCTAATCGCTCTTCGAGCGATTCGAAGCGCAGGCACTTGTGGATGTGACGACGGCAACGCTGGCGCGAGGAGATGAACTTCATGACAGGAACTCCGTAACTTTTCTACTTTTCAGAAACCAAAATGTCGAATAACGCGGCCGGATAAGAAGAGGCAAATGCAAGCGAGTCACTAGACTCCCCAACTTGGCGGTTCATGTTCATGTTCGTTGCTCCGAAGAAAAAGTGATTGGTCTCGGCGACGACAGCTCCGTCTAATTGCGAGGAGAGCAGTGGCAGCCCGTGTAACATAGTTACTGCCATGTTCCGGAAATCATCCACCGTAAGCCCTAAAAAATGTTTTCCGTGTGTCCTTTCCTGCGCGGGGTTGCGAACTATCCCATGCCAACCATCGCAGATTGCCGGTTTCGGAGAAAGCGGCCTACGTAGTAATCTCTGCACGTTGCCTCGACGTAATTACCAATTTGTGAAAGATCTTCGAAGCACCGGTTGGACAAACCGAAGCGATTTCTCACCGTTCGTTAACCCGCACCGGTTGGACAATCCTCGGCAGTTTTCTCCGCACTGCCAACCCGCTTATTGTGAACGGCACACCCCAAACCTGGCCGAAGCGGGTGCCGACCAGAGCTCAGAACGTAGGACAGAAATAGATACTGGTGCGGCGCCAATTCCGGCTACCCTAAATTTTGCCGGATTGTCGTTCGGCAAGCAATTTCGAGCCAATTGCAGACGAATCTTACCCGCTGACTAGACTAGTGTTAACTTGTTGGTGGGGAAGCTTGCAACCGCACTGCAAGATCACGGGTCTGAGTCACCATATTCCATTGGATGGCTGCCGCCCCAAACCCAGGACTTTCATAGTTTCTTTCGGATCTAGACATGCGTTCGGAAATCTTGAACGAACCATTTCGAGTAACTTTACTTGGTTGCGGCGGGGAAATTGGTAGAGTCGGCATCGACGTCAGCGGCAAACGCTATATGGACAACATGTGGCAAGAGGTTCGGGAGCGTGGCGTCAAGACCAAGGGAATCAATCACTTCGCCAAATTCCGTTTGCGCAATTCCAGCTCGAATGGCTTCAATGGATTCAAGTTTCGAAAGTGTAAGTTCGTCGACGATGACGTACCGTCGCTTGGTAACTGGATCGAGAACCGTCAAGCGATGTTCGCTCGATGCATTCAAGGCATTGGATTGTTCGACAGTGAGATTCGTTTCCATAAAATGATTGTAGACTAGGATATGCCGTCAGCCAAGAATCGTCCCTCTCCCCTTCCGTGCGGAACGCCAGGATTGCTCTCTCCCAATCCCTAGAAAACTCTCTGATTTGCGCTCGAACGGAGTCTGGCTCCCGCA
>JANLUJ010000512.1:0-2473 GCA_031363425.1 Pirellula sp. | reverse complement strand
GCAATCGACTGTCTTCCCAGTTTCGAATGCAAACTCTGGCGTTCCAATGGATTCAGCGATTCAACCATATATCGGCTATCCGATGCTTTGGGCAGCTATGCGATTCGCAGTTGGCCAAATCGCTTTGATACGCCCTCTAAGATTGCCTTTTGGTCAAGCGTCAACGATTCCTTCGCTGCCTTGGAAGAGAATTTAGTAGCCGCAGGCGGTTGCAACCCAAGGCCGTTCCCTTGCATCCACAACTGGTATCCGTCCGGAGTACCGGTCGCTTCTTTGCTTCAATTCAACGATCAACTTTGGACCCTTTGCGATTGGGTGCAAGGCAAACCGATCCCTGAAGGACAAAATGATATCGGCAACGTGGACAAACCGCTGGTTCATCACTTGGCGACAGTGCTTGGCCAGTTGCATAAGCGTTCGGTAGTAGCCATGGATTCGAAGAATGAGTGGGAAGGTCTACAGGTCATGCAATCCAACTCCATTCGTGAGCGACTCGAGTCGATGCAATTGGTTGACATGCGATTGTTTGCTGCGGTCGACAATGCTTCGGTTTTTTCCAGCAACAACTTGTCAGATAAAGTCAAGCATTGCTTGGCAATTGTTTTGGAAAGAAAATCTAGTTGGCAGCGATTTCTATCGATTTGTGCAAGCCAAATGAGGTCTTGTCACTGGATAGTTCGTGACCTTTGGCGTGAGAATGTTTTGGTTGATGACTCAATGCGGTTCTCGTCCATTGTCGATTTGGGAGCAGCCCGATTCGACTGGCCAGGCTTGGATTTCATCCGGCTGTTTGGAAGTTTGAACTATGGGAAGAAACGATACCAATTGAATTCGCAGACGGACTTATCCAACGATCTTTGGCAGGATGCTTATGGTGCATACACATACGCGCATCCGCATCACGCGATTGATTCTCTCGACGAGTGTAGAATGTTGCATTGCGTATCGATCGGGCTTTCCATCGTACAGTGGACAATTTGGATCAACCAGCGAATCATGGATTTCAGCAACGCGGGAAAAGTTCAACGCGTACAGGAAAGGATTTCCGAGCTGTGCGACCAATTCCTTTTTGAGACAGTTTAGTGCTCCGTCCGAACGCACCAATGGGCTTGGAGGCTTTCTCACTTTCGAACGCTTGCAAAAAACGTGGGGTTTGCCTTGTTTAGCTTGGAAGCAGAACAATCCAGCAGGACAAGCCTGCGGTATTTCTGAATCCCACCGGCTCGACCGGTGGATCGTTCGGGCTTTTTGGCTACCCTACGGAGTTAGCCCAAGAGCTATCAACTAAATCATTGATGCGAAAGCGGGAAACGCTTCCAAGCTCGTTGGGGCCTCAGGCTCAAGACGAAGCCAGCAAAAGACTGGATGCGAAAGCAGGAAGATCTCCAAGAGCTATCTGCAACATATGAATCTCAGCTACAAACGCGGTTAGTGTTTGTGGTTCAATCAAAAAAAGCTAAGTTGAATCACGCACCACCATGCCCGAGCGTTGCTTTGGCATAAATGATTTGATAGGACGACTTGTGCATTGTCCGATGCTAGCGACGGTAGTAACCGCGAACAAACGCTCCGGATCGATAATAACCGTTCGCATGATGAACGCGACCGTAGTAGCTGCCATGCAATCCAAATGGAACACTAACCGATGCGCGAGACACACCATCATTGATCATAGCCCAAGCCATTGCTTGACTGGCTGCGGCCCTGGATAGTTCCTGCGATCGGTATCGCATCTCACGTGCCATATTGTTCGCCTTCTCTGTATCACTAACCACCCTGTATCCGGCACCGCTAATGTGTCTTGCCTCTTGAATCTTTTGCTTGCTTGCATTTATCTCCACGTCATGCGCAGTGAACCTGGCCATAACATCGGGATTTTTTGCGAGGTATCGAGAGAACTCGTTGCGTGCCGCTTCGCGCGCGTCTCTAGGAAGATGATCGATTGGAATGGTTTTGCCGCTGGAGTACGTTACCACCCCACTGTCGATTTCGACGACTTTATCGAATTCATCGGAAAAGCAAACATTGGGAAGGAACAACCCCAATGCAACTAGACAAATGAAGTTTTTAAACTTCGCCGTGTGCCTCGGAATTTTTTTTATGCAACACATAACATCCTCACGCAAAAGCTGACTGAGTAACGTATTTGTATTCTCTGAAATAATTGACCACATATAGTTGACACCAAAAGCTCATCTATTTGGAGAGTACGGGATAATTTTCCTCGAAAAAACGGTGCGCCCGAAAAAGCCCAGAGGTGGCAACGCTGTGAAGCATTTCAGGCAACGAAAATGTTGGGTTGTGGGGAGCTAGACTCCCCTTCAACCAAGGTTTGGTGTACTAAGTAGTCCTAGGCGTGCGGCCCAGGCAGTCACCCGCTTTTGGCGGGTGACTGCCTGGACCGCTAAGAACGTTGGGAACGTTCGTAACCTCGCCGTTAGGGCGCCAAACCGATTGCGTTCGTTGGGCACAA
>JANLUJ010000493.1:0-2197 GCA_031363425.1 Pirellula sp. | reverse complement strand
CAGCAATTCGCGCTTTCAACAATCGCATTTAGGCCAGTGTCGCATGCCAACTCAAAAACGTTGCGCAACTCACTTTCGATCTTGTCTTGTTCCTTGATTGGTAAACTCTTGAGGAACTCCATGATCGGTTCGATATCCGATTTCTTAAGGGTCTCCCATCCCGGATCAAATTCCCCGTGCCCCATGCGCTCGAAGAACGTCCCCAATAGCTCATTCGGTACCTTGCGAATGATTGTTTGAAGCGAAAATTGCCTGCTCATCGTTTACTCACCTCTCGAGTATTGTGTTACGCCTACTACCTTCCCCAAAATCCGTAACTCGCAGTCCGGGGCGACCACGATGGGTTTATATCGTTTGTTCTCGGCTCTCAATTCGATGAGGTCTTCAGATACGAAGAGTCGTTTCACAGTTGCTTCGTCTTCAATCAACGCGACTACGATTTCACCGTTCTCCGCTATTGGCTGCTGGCGAACAATCACAACGTCCCCATCATTGATGTTCGCGTCGATCATGCTGTCTCCTGAAATTTGAAGCGCGAAACACTTCCCACGGCCAATTAGCTTTTGACTGACCAGAACGTGCCCCATCAGATTCTCTTCCGCCAACATCGCGGGACCCGCCTTCACCAATCCAAGCACTGGTATTGAAACCAGGGCATCGAGCATCTGCATCGGCTCTCGGGATACGGTAATGCTTCGTGCTTTGCCCGAATCCCTCGTGATGTACCCCTTTCGCTCCAGTTGTCCAACCAACTGATGAGCACTGGCTGCGGAAATTGAAAGAAAGTTTCCAAGCTCCGCCATCGTGGGCGCAAATCCTTTTTTGGCAATGATTTCCCTGAGCGCCGTCAGCGATCGCTGCTGCGCTTCGGATATCGAACTGCTTGTCGGACGCCCAGGTCCAGGTTGGCGGTGTGCCATTTTGCCTATTCCAATTAATACTTACAGACGTTAGCCTTTAACTGACAGAGGTATGCTAGCAGATCTTTTCTCGGGAGCAACACCTTCCGCAAAAATCCGTGTCTCGAAGAAAACCGATGGCTTTTTTCGCCACTTTGAACGCCAGCGGGGTATTCCAACAGATAGAGGGACATCGCGTCCACTTCAATGATTTGGCTGCGATATAGCAACCAATGGAAGTTGCCGGGCGTGAGGTGCTTACCACGAAGGAAAACTTTGCTAGCGTCGTGATGGCCTCGCATCGTTTTGCTAAAAATGGTACTGACCAATTCCAAGCGTCAAACCAGCGTTGACAAATAAGTACAATGAACATCCGAGGCAACCATGAGCGCCAATTCAAAAATTGAGTGGACAGATACGACTTGGAATCCGGTTCGCGGATGTACCAAAATAAGCCCGGGATGTAAGCACTGCTATGCAGCAACATTTGCTGAGCGATTTCGGGGCGTCCCAGGGCATCCTTACGAGCAGGGATTCGACTTGCGTATCGTTCCAGAGAAGCTTAATGAGCCCTTTAGTTGGTCAAAGAAACAGATGGTTTTCGTGAACTCCATGAGTGACCTCTTTCACAAGGACGTTCCGGATGACTACATCATCCAAGTTGCCAAAGTCATGGTTGCCGCAAATTGGCATACGTTTCAAGTACTCACGAAGCGTGCTGATAGATTGCAGGATTTGCTGCAAGGTAAGCTCAAGTTTGCGGCAAAAAAAGAACATATTTGGTGGGGAGTCAGTGTCGAAAACCAGCGGCATGGATTGCCACGAATCGACGCTCTTCGAGCCGGCAATGCAGCGATGAATTTCCTGTCCGTTGAGCCGCTACTTGAGGATCTTGGTAAGTTCAGTTTGAAGAAGATTAACTGGGTAATCGTTGGAGGAGAAAGCGGAAATGGCGCTCGTCCGATCAAACCTGAGTGGGTAATTTCTATTCGAGATCAATGCCAAGCAGCCAATGTTCCTTTCTTTTTCAAGCAATGGGGCGGTGTCCGGAAGTCCACTACTGGTCGCGAGCTCGATGGCCAGACTTACGACGAGTATCCAGTGAATACTGAGCGTAAAATCCCATCACTCGCAACGCGCCGCATCTTGGCTCATGAGTTCGAACCGTTGGTCAACCTATCGCAAATTAGGAGACCACAGATCGCTCAAGTTGTTTGACCGCTTAAAAGCTCGATTGATTGCCGAATGGCTAGTCGTCTATGCGTTTTTTCGTAGCCTTACCACATGATCATGACGGA
>JANLUJ010000467.1:0-4249 GCA_031363425.1 Pirellula sp. | reverse complement strand
GTCCTTTATTGGTTCAACACAGCGCATGGAACGGCTCTATTGCCCAAGACGAATAGTCAGCGAACGATTGTAGAGGAAGTCAATACAAATTCTGCCAGCAGAGCTTCGCCGTCGGATGGTAAACCTTAAGACCTTTGGGCTCCGTCATGCGGCCATGTCTGCTCCGCTCTCCCATTTCCCGTTCAATCCTCAGATTCCCTCCGACAAATGTCGGCCATTCCCACAAGGTTGTACCTAGCACATCAACTGCGGAAAGCGTCGTACTCCCGCAGGATCGGCCTAGCCAGCTACCTAGCAGCTGCCGCTTCCACAGGTTGGACTGAGGCGGGAGGCATGCTGCTCCTAGCTCCAGATATTCAGCAGGAGTTGCTTTACTTGCCGGAAGTACTCCACGGGAAAGCCGCGAAACAGGAGAGGTTGCTGAGGCCGCTGGACTGGAGGGTGCAGTGGAGGATGCGCGGGAGGATTAGGAAGTGACGTTCGATCCTACCAAAGATATTGCGTTAAAACTCCAGCTTTACCAGTTCTCGTACGCAAAAGTCCTGAATGTCGCGACAAATAGCAAGGCGAAATGGTAGGGTATGGGTTGAAAAAGATGTTCTTGCCAATCACTTCTAAGCTCTAACTTCATCCCCATGCCTCTCTACAGCAAGACCCGCTACATCGTCGTGTTTTTCATGGTGACACTCGCCATGGTCACCTATCTCGACCGCGCCTGCATCGGCGTGATGAGCGAGGCGATCCAGCGCGACCTTGGATTGACGAAATCGCAGATGGGCTATGTGTTCGCGGTGTTTTCTTTGGCCTATGCTGGCTTCGAGATTCCCACGGCGTGGTGGGCGGACCGGCACGGTGCGCGCACCGTGCTGACGCGGATCGTGTTGTGGTGGTCGGTCTTCACCATGGCCACCGCTGGGGCTTTCAACTACACCGCCATGCTGGTGACTCGTTTCATGTTCGGGGCTGGTGAGGCGGGTGCGTGGCCCTGTGTGACAAGGGTTTTTTCACGCTGGCTACCGCATCGAGAGCGAGGCACGATCAAGGGCGTCTTCTTTGCCGGGGCATACGCGGCGGGATCGGTCACACCGGTACTGGTGGTGCATCTGATGAATGACTGGCACCTATCGTGGAGGACTATTCTTGTCGGCTTCGGAGCGATCGGGTTTGTCTGGGCGTTCTTTTTTTATCGTTGGTTCCGCGACGAGCCGACGGAGCATCCAGCGGTGAGCGAGGAGGAGCGGGAACTAATTCTGGCGGACAGGCAGGCGGATGCCCAGTTGCTCCGAGGCTGGTCGTACTGGTCGCGGTTGCTCAGCCAGCGAAACATGCTCTTGCTGTGCTTGATGTATGTGCCAAATGCCGTGACGTTCTATTTTTGTATCACCTGGCTGCCGACCTATCTGAAGGAGCATCACCACGCGGAGAGATCTGAGATTGGTTTTCTGGCGGCGTTGCCATTGTTCCTCAGCGTGGGCACGCAGTTCCTGGGTGGCTGGCTCTCAGACTGGATCGCGGCACGATACGGTTTGGCGGCGGGCCGTCGAATTCCGGCAATGCTGGGCTACTCGCTGGCGGCGGTATTCGTCGTGATGGCTGTCTATTCGACTGAGCCACGGATGGCGGCCTTGTTTATCGCTCTGGCAGCGGCCTCCTGCATGCTGAGCACGGCGCCGGCCTGGGGCACAGTTCTGGACATCGGGCGCGAGCATTCGGCGGTGGTTGGGGCAACGATGAACACAGCGGGCCAAATTGGAGCGGTGATCAGCCCGATCGTGGTGGCGAAATCGGTGGAATGGTTCAATGACTGGAATTTCCCTCTCTTGTTATTGAGCGGCCTATTCGGGATCGGCGCGGTGTGCTGGTTGTTCATCGACCCCCGGCGAGCAGTATTCGAGAGCGGAGCTGAGGGCGAGCGCAACAACCCATGAAGAAGCCCCGCGCTAACGACAGAAAGTGGCGAGAACTCGCGCATGTTTGTCCCGAATGTCGTAACAATCCGCACGGCTGGATGCATAACTACCTCATCATTTGTGGATGTGGCATACGCCCGCAAGATCGGCCTAGCCAGCAACCAGCGTCTTGCAGCGAGCCACACCTAGCGTCTTTCCACTTCACGTGTTGGACCATTCCCATGTAGGGGCTGGCTCTAGCCGATTAGACGACGCAAAGCGTGCGGCACGGCCGTTACGTCAAGTTTGGGCGCGCCACTTAATCAGAAGTGTTTTTTCAAGCTCAAGAAACGGTTCTCGAAGTTATGGAACGAGATGTATGCGAGTGCGCATGTCAAAGAAACCATTGTGAGCAAATAGACAAGACTCATTATACATGGATTCACAGCCTCCAAGCCGATGGCCCAGGCCATGGTCGTGAGTGGAAGTATGGTAACAAGAGGCAGCTGCACGACGTACATTCCATAACTATACCTACCGAACCAAAGCAGGCACGGACTTCTGAGTTGTTGACTTAGAAAATCCGACTTCTTTCCTGTTACAATGATTGCAAGGACGACTAAGGCCAAGGCTGGAATTATTGTGTGCGGCAAGGTCATCCACCGATTACCCGTTGCAGCGAACACCAAAGATGCGATCACAAGGAAAGGAAGGCAGCGTCGGGCAAACTGCATCGTCCGACACAAGTTTTCTTGCTGGTACATGATGACGGCCAGAATGGCACCCATACATAACGCATCACAACGAAAAAGAGTAAGGACATCCACGGCAACTGAGCATTCCGGCCACATCGATGCAAGTATTCTTATGACTCCGACCCCAAGAGTAATTGCGACCGAGACTCTAAGTAAAGTCTTTAGCGAAAAGAAATAAACAGCAAATGGCCACAGCAAATAAAAATGCTCTTCGACTGCAAGTGACCAAAAGTGGTCTAAGGGCCCAAAGCACCAAGAATTCTTCCAGGCCATGCAAAAATTCGGCGTGTATGTCCAAAGATAGAATTGACTGCTACTCGGCAAATCGAATTTTTTCGTCGCAAGCACAGAAGGGATAATGAATAGACAGACCAGTAGTGTCGCGAAGTAAAGCGGAAATATTCGGAGGGCTCGCCGGGCGATAAAGTTTCGGAAATATCTATTTTCGGATCTAGTCTTCAGCAGTATTCCAGTAATGAGGAAACCGGACAAAACAAAAAAAAGATCAACTCCCCATTCTCCAACAGATAAGAAATTCCTTGCAATTTCCAATGCAGAACTAGCCGTTGGCTTCCACTCGTTAGAAAAGCGATATAGAGTTACACTGACAATTGCCAAGCCGCGAACACCGTCAAGCTCCAAGCAATGCTGTCCAGGTTGCCAAACTCCGTTCGAAAATGTTCGAGCGGCAAAAGAATCGAGGTAATTCGGCGTAAACGCGGTTGGGCAGGCCAACTCCGTCTCTTCCGTTGGGCTTGGACAAGTTGCTAATCCCATTTCGACCAATCGGACTCCTGATACTAGAATGCAAACTTCTATTTAATCGCTGAAACTGTTTTTGACGTAAAGCACTACGTCGAACCGTACTTTTGCCTCAGCACGAAAACGGTGGTTTTGCTGTGACTAATAAGAATTCCACGCAACGGACGTTCGTTGGTAGCGATTAGATCGATTATTGGCTGCCGCAAATCGTGATTTCGTTGATAATGTAGCTAGCTAGTCCTTTATTGGTTTATCTCGGCCAACAGAACTTATCTTTCGCTCAAGACGAATAGTCAGCAAACGACAATAGAGGAAAGTAAATCGAATTGTGGCGGAAAAGTGTGTAAGGTCGACCCCACCTACATTTGGCCACAGCCGTAGCCCTGATCCCGCGTCTTCCATGGGCTAGCCCAACCACTGTGGACGTCGGCGCTAGCTGCCTTGCTCCTTCCCTTCCACAGCTTGACTAGAAGCTACGTGGGCTACGGCGCTGGTTGCTTGATGGAGGAGGGATGCATCGGATAGACTGAAGCGGTAAGCGGCAGGGAAGCCTGGTGGCTGATTGGCTGCTGTTGGTTTGATTGGTATTCGTTCTGTGCGGGATATCGGTAATTCATGTCCACGACATCTGAGTTCGCATTTGGTGCGGCAATCATCGATGCGTTTCGAGCTAACAAGCGGATCGCAGATCGAGCGGTTGAACAGATTCCTGATGACAAGTTGCATCTCGCTCTTGATGAGAATACGAACTCAATCGCTGTGATCATGAAACACGTTGCTGGGAACCTCATCTCGCGCTGGACGGACTTCTTGACTACAGACGGAGAAAAGCACACTCGCAAC
>JANLUJ010000465.1:0-2029 GCA_031363425.1 Pirellula sp. | reverse complement strand
CGAGGATACTCGCGATCATCCTCTCGTCCAGGGGGCAGGCCAATACTCCAGAACAACAAATTGATTCGGTTCTCGCAGGATTGCACGGACTACTATGGTCAGCAACTTAGGGCATGGAATGTGAGGCGAATGAATCGTCTTTGGTACTCTGAAGAGCCGCTTTATCGCGACCCCATCTTGGCAGGATCTGGCCAGGGCTGGAATGCACGATGCATGCATCATATCGATGCCTTTCGAGTGCCAACTGTCGGCGCCGATTCGATGGTCGCACAAGAGTGGATGGCGTTTGTGGATGGTTGCGCGTAGTATTCCGTTTCACAGGTGGACGGGCGTCTCGCCCGAGAAATGAGATCAAACAAGTCGCAAACTTGAAGCAAATGTTTAACCGATCGAAGCCATAGCGTAGATCGCGGACGTCAGGGAAACCAAACACTAGCTAGAAGTCGTAGTTAGGCGTTTGACCTAAGACACTTCCCATGTCTTCGAAAAAATCGGGGTAGGTCTTTTCTGTGCATTTTGGGTCTAAGACGCGAACTCCTGGAACTCTCAATCCCACGAGTGACAAGCTCATCGCCATTCGATGATCGCGATATGTTGTGAGGTCTACGCCGACAAGCGGCTTGGGATGGATAGTTAAACCATCAACGTGTTCTTCGACTACGGCTCCCAAACGTCGTAGCTCACACGCCAAATCACCGACGCGATCCGTTTCCTTATGCCTATTGTGTGCGACACCACGAACACGAGTTGGGCCGTCGGCAAACAAGGCAACTGCCGCTAGTGTTTGAACGGTATCGCTGATCGAGTTCATGTCGATATCGATTCCTTTGGATGCACGCCCAGCGACTTCGATGAAATCTACGCCACTAGAAACGTGGCAGCCCATTTTTTCTAACACGATGGCAAATTGGACGTCGCCCTGCAATGCTTGAAAGCTAAGTCCATCGACGCGCATGGTCCCGCCAGTGATGGCTGCGGCGCCGAAAAAGTAACTGGCCGCGGATGCATCCGGTTCAATATGGTAGTTGCAGCCAACGTAGGACTTTGGCGAATCAACAGAATATGCAAGTCCTTGCGTTCCCTCAAATGCGATCAATTCCACTCCGAAGGATTTCATTACAGCGGCCGTCATATCGACATAAGGTTTCGAAACTAAATCTCCAATGACTTTGACAACAACGGGCGTTTCTGCGTAGGGTGAGGCCATCATCATTCCGCTCAAGAACTGGCTGGAAACATCGCCGGCCACCGTGCCGATTCCACCGCGCAGTCCATTTGCGACCACTCGAACAGGCGGGCAGGTTGACTGCAACGCATTGAGACTGAAAACATTGGCTCCAAGTCCTTTCAACCCATCGATCAAGTCGCCGATTGGGCGTTCCCTCATCCGTGGGACCCCATCGAGAGTGTATTCACCACGCGTCGCGGCCAAGGCTGCAGTCAGAAAGCGAATCGAAGTTCCGCTGTTAGCGATATGGAGGTTGCCGTGGGGACGTGGCGGCTGCCCATTGCATCCGACGATGCTTATCGTCTTGGCAGCTTTGTCCCAATGAATAGAGAGCCCCAGTTCTAACCATGCGTCGACCATGACTCGAGTGTCCTCGCTATCGAGAACGCCCGTTAGGTTTGATATGCCACGAGCCATGGCTGCACAAATCAAAGCTCGATTGGTGATGCTTTTGGAACCGGGTACAACAATGCGGCCGCAAACGGGCTTGAGAGTCGGTTGGAACGAGACGGCGTACGCATCCACGTCGGACATGACTTACTTTTCAGCGATCTTCCAAAGGCTCGATACACCGCGTACGTACATGGCATTTCCTGAAATGGCTGGCGATCCGAGGACCGCTTCACCTAGTTCATTGGTTGCGACAACCTTGCCTTCTTCGTCGCCTAGCTCCACCACGAAACACTTGCCATCGTCCGCAAAAACAAACAAATTGTTTCCAGCTACGACTGGCGACGACCAAATACTCTTAGCGTCAGGCAATCGAGCTTGCCACTTTAGTTCGCCTGAGAACAAATCGCC
>JANLUJ010000455.1:0-1974 GCA_031363425.1 Pirellula sp. | reverse complement strand
CGAGGAATTCACCGCGATGCTGCAACGAAAGGATCTCAGGCTTTCGATACATAGGACTCAACGTCTCAATGATGTCGCGTCCTGGATGCTCATGGGCATGCTCGAGCTCTTGATGATGTTTCAAATGCTCTTTGCAGTTTTCAGGATAAGCAATTGCCTGCAGTGAACTGCCGATAACAGCTTGTGGTTCGCTTTGCTCGGTCACGACGACCCCTTCGAGACCATGTTCCCCTGCGCCGACCCAACAGTAACGCCCGATGAAATTGGTGGAGCCGGTTCCCTGCATGAGGAGTTGAGCTGTAATTGCGTTGTTGTCGTTGCTGATCGAGACGTGGCAATCGGTGCACGACTTGGTTTCTGAAACGCCAGGAAGAGCATGCGGTGCCGATTGATTCCAATCAGGACCACCTCGAACCGTATGCGGTACATTCGTGCTAAACGCGATGCCGCTAAGTCCCTCACCGCTGATGGTTTGCTGTTGGACATAAACGGATTCTCGATTGCCGTTGTAGCTGCCCACGTGGATAGCGCAAGAGCTTCGCGCTGGGCCGATTCGATTGCCAGTGACGTTGCCGTCTCGTGCTAGCATGTAAACATCATCGCGAAGCGTTTGGAAGTTGTATGAAATTCGATTGCGTGAGACTTCGCCGAGTCCGTGCAGATTCGGAGCCTTGACATTGGCCTTTTGCGGAAGATGGCAGCCGAAACAACTAGGGTTCCATGAGCTATGGCAAGCGATGCAGCTCATGTTGCTATTTTGATGAGCGCATTTTTCGTCAGGCAATCTATCTCCCCATCGCATGACGCCGTCGCCATCCATTCGAACCGTCTTGGCGATGTGACTCTTTGGATTGTATTCATCGCTCTTTGGGTTGATGGTATCGGCGGTTTGCGTTACTTCCCAAACGAGGTTCTTTTCTACGTTGCTGCGCTGGATCAATTTGGGTTGCTTGCCCGGGGCCGTTTTGATTTCGAAGCGTGGCTCGCCAAAAGCTGTTCTTAATGCGAGCAAGTTGGTCGGCTCTTTGGCCGAAGCCGGACCGCTGGTTGGCAGCTTGGCGGGTTGTCCGGACCGGACGAGTTGAGCAACTTTATCGACCAGCGATTGCTTGGCGTCTCCGTGGCAGTCGATGCATTGGATTTCGATGGCCGCGCGCACTTCACCGTAGAGTTTGGTATCGCCGTGTCCATCTTGGTAGAAGTGACAGTCCACGCAATGCATGCCCTTTTCCATGTGGATGTCCATCATGTGAACGGGGACTCCATCGCGTTGCTTGCCGTGGATCTTTTCGAATTCGTTGGAAGGTGCAACTGATGCCATCAACTGCTGCGTGGTTGGGTTCTCGACCTTGGTCCCATTGTGATCGAGCAGCGAGCCTGCGCGGTCCTTTTTGAAGACAGCGCGGAAGACCCAGCCGTGGCCGTGGAAGTCGGCAAACTGAGTATGCTTTAGACTTGTATTTAGGTCCGTGACATTGTTTAGGAAGTTTGGATCGCCCCATAGACCTCGAGCTGCGGATTCCTCTGGGTTCGACATCGACGCTTGAACCAACTCTTCGGCCGTTGGATCCTTTTGCTTTTTGGGATACATGCACTGGCCATCGGTTTCGTTGTCCCACCACATGTAGCCCAGATACGAATTGAGCACGTTGGTGCCAGGATGCATGTGGCATACCATGCATTGGCTGGTTGGCATGCTGTTGGTAAACGTATGCTGTATGGGATGTCCTGATTCATGCTTGGGAATCGTTGGGTCGACGACTTTTACCCAGTCATCGGTCTCGGCTGCAGCTCGTCCCATGTTTCCGTATTTGGCGAAGGGACCAGATGAAGTTGGAGAGCGATCGTTTGCGTAGACAACATGGCACGCGCTACATCCGCTGCTTCGATAGTCGCCGGGGTGATCGTTGGTTCCTAAGAAGTTGAGAGTCGGGTCGAGCAAGCGAGTTTTTTGCAACCCTATAAGTACTGGAT
>JANLUJ010000452.1:0-2057 GCA_031363425.1 Pirellula sp. | reverse complement strand
GTCGTATCGTTGCCGATGGTCCGACCAGCGAAGTCATTCCAGACTTTGTCAAATCCATGGTGTGTGCCGAAGGCAGTGTATGGCAAGCCGAGACGGACCTAATAAATCATCCACGGCGAAGTAGAGGGTCCAACGAGATACTAACAAAGTTGCGAATCATTGACTGTCTAGGAAAACTCTCGTGCGGTGTACCATTGGGTAGCAACTGCGTTTTTGAGCTGGATTTTCAAGCTCATGGGCTTCCGAGCGGACTTGGATTTTGCATCTCGTTAAGCACTCAACATGGTCAACGCGTGGCGGTCCTCCATAGCCGCATTCATTCTCAATTGGTCACAATCAACGAGCAATATGGAACGGTTCGCTGCGTTGTTGATGAACTCCCGATTCTTCCAGGTGAATACATTGTCGACGTTTCGGTTGGCACTTGGGACATGATGTTGGACTCGATTGAGGGTGCCACCCGAATAAAAGTACTTCCTACAGATTATTTCCAAACAGGCGAACTACCCAATTCGCAGCATGGGGTTCTCGCTTTGAAATGCCGCTGGACCAATTCTGATTCCATTGTGAATTGGAGCAGCATGCCCACTGCAGAAAATAACACCACACCATTAGCTTTACAGACTGGGCGTTAGCCCGGATTATTCATGGGGAAGTTTATGATCAGCCGGCGGGGCGCTAGCCCCCGGTTTATGGTGGAGTGGACAACCGTGGGCTAGCGCCTTTCGGCTAATGAATAATCCGGGTTAGTCGCTGCGCTGTACGATTCGCAAGTCTAAAACACCCCGGAAGCGGATGGTTTCGGTTTGGAAATAAAAAAAGGCCATGTTTTTAAGCGTCTCTCCTTTGGACGAACAACATTCCGGTGATTTTTTCTTGTGGGTGCTGCGAAGAGCGAACCAAATGGTTATTGTGAAGGCATGGTGTTTGTAGGTTGGATTGGTTCCCCTCGAATGAGTACCTTTGTAGTGGCGTGTTGCACATTGTTTTTGGCAGGGTTTGCAAAACGCCCTTTCTTTCGATTCCTGCTGGGTTTGGCCACTCTGCTTTGGTTCGCATCCGGCTTAGACGCTTCTGAGATTGACGACTGCAAGAACTTTTATCGAACCGGTGACTACAACGCCAGCATCAAGCTAGCTGCCGCTCAAGTAGAACGAGGCGTATGGAACGAAATCTGGCCTCGCATGCTAATCGAATCCTATTTGGCAGTTGGTGATTATCCAGCCGCGTTAAATGCTTATGAAAAGGGGATTGATAAATATCCCGATAGCATTCGATTGAGACTTCTTGGCGTTCATGTCTTCAAAATGAACAATTCGCTGCTCAAAGCGAACGAGCAAATAGCCTATCTCGACAAGATGTTGTTTAGGGTCCCGGGAAGATTTGCAAACCGTAGCGATTTGGTTCCAATCGGTCAGTTTTTTCTTGCGAAAGGCGAAGACCCAAAAGAAGTTCTCAAGAGCTGCTTCGATCAGGCGACAAAGTCCAATTCACAAGCGGAAGTCATTGAAGCACACCTAGCAACGGCCCGCATGGCGCTAGACAAGAACGATGACAAAGTCGCCTCGCAATCGCTTGCCAAAGCGGCCAAGCTGGATACGAACGATCCCGAAGTCTACTATTTACTTGGCAAGAGCTGGAATAGTACCGACCCAGTTAAGTCAAACGAGTACTTTGCCAAATCAATCGAATTGAACCCTCGTTTTGTGCCAAGCTTGATCCACGGCGCAGAAGCTAGGATGTCGGCTGAAGACTATTCCAAAGCCGAAAAACTACTGAGCGAGGTCGAGAAGGTCAATGCGCATCTTCCGAAACTATGGGCATTGAGAGCAGCTATTGCGCATCTTCAGGGACGCTACGAAGCCGAAGGCGAATCGAGAAGTCGGGCACTTGTTCCATGGGCACTCAATCCGGAAGTCGATTACACCATCGGCAAACAGCTGTCGATGCATTATCGATTCACCGAGTCGGTCGAGTACCAGCGCCGTGCCCTAAAGATGGACGCCGAGTATACTCCAGCCAAAACTCAATTGGCCCAAGATCTTTTGCGATTGGGC
>JANLUJ010000436.1:0-2547 GCA_031363425.1 Pirellula sp. | reverse complement strand
TTCAGGATCTCGAAGGTCTGCTTTCTGGTTCGCGAACATCCATCCTTTTGCACCCGGCCATACCTGATTCGAATGCCAAAGGTTTATTGCGATATCAATTTCAATGGAAGCTGCGTTCGTCGGCTGAATCGCTTTGGCCCTACGTGTCCAATACCGATCGCGTAAATCACGCGGTCGGATTGCCCGCGGTCCGATACAAAACGTTTCAAGATCCTAAGCTGGGGCTTCGCAGAATTGCAACCGTTCGCGCCATGGGCATGACAATGGAGTGGGAGGAGCATCCCTACGAATGGATTGAGGGGCGTCGCTTGAGCGTGTTGCGGCAATTTCCAAGCGGGCCGTTTCACTGGTTTACCAATGTGGTTGAACTCCATCCACAGTCCGACGGTGGAACTCTGGTCGTTCAAACTCTCCAGATGGTCCCGCGAAATTTCATGGGGAAAATGTTTGCCCGCTTTCAGATCGGCAATAAATCTGAACGCAATTTCGGACGCGTTTACGAGAAGATTGACGAATACCTTCAGTCCAATTCCAACAGGAGTTTGGTTTCGAACGCATTTGTTGCCTCAAAGGCCATAACACGAGAACAGAAACGCCGTCTTGGAGAGCGGTTCGCCAGGGTACGATCCAGCGCTCCAGCTATTGATCCCAAAGTGCTCGACACCCTCGAACAGTATCTTGAGTTTGCAAGCGATCTTGAAGTTGCCCGACTGCGACCATTGGCCTTTGCCGAGCGATTCGCGTTGAAGCAAGATGAAGTTGTTGAGACTTGCCTCTTGGCCGCGCGCGAAGGCGCACTAATTCTTCTATGGGACATACTATGCCCAACCTGTCGAATCCCATCGGACGTGAAGGAAACACTAAAAGGCCTGGCGGACCATGGGCATTGTGAAGCTTGCAATGTTGACTATGAACTCGATTTTGCGAAGAGTATCGAGTTGATTTTTCGAGCCCACCCCGAGGTTCGTGCCGCAGAAACGCGAACCTATTGTGTAGGAGGACCCGCTTTCTCGTCGCATGTCGTGGCGCAAGTCCGATTGCAAGCCGACGAGAGACTGAACCTGCAGCTTCGCCTCAACGACGGTCAGTACCGACTGCGAGGTCCACAACTACCCTATGTCCTCGATTTCCGCGTTGCACCAAGTGGAAGTGTCGGGCGGTGGGATTTTGATTTAGCTCGGCCGATTGCCAAGCACGAAACTCCGATCTTAAGAAGCGGCGAGCAAGTCCTATCTTTTTTGAATTCTCACGCCGATCCTCGACAGATACGTATAGAAAGACTTGCTTCGCAAGCCGATGCACTTACCGCCGCCGACGCTGCACGACTACCTGCTTTTCGAGACTGGTTTCCAGACGAAGTGCTTTCGCCAGGGCAAATGGTAAGCTTAACGACGGTCACGCTCTTAGGCTGTCAAATTGCCAACGCAGTTCAGCTATACGCAGCCCTGTCGGATCAGGCAGCTTGTTCTCAGATCTTACGACATCTGCAGAGTATGGCCAGCATCGTCGCCAGCAATAACGGTTGCGTAGTAAAGACCATGAACGATGGTATAAACACCGTCTTTCCTAGCACTCGTGCGGCAATCGAAGCCGCATCGCAAATTGCTAAGTCATCCACCGAGTGGAACGTTTCGATCAAACAAGCGATCCATCAGGGATCCGCAATCGTCGCGACGATCAATGATCGTTTGGACTATTTCGGCGAAACCCCACAGTATCTGGAAGAACTCTTGCAACGGTCGTTGCCCAATGAATTGTGGATGTCGGATCAAAGCTGGAATGATTCGAATGTCGCAACTACTTTGGGACAGTTCTGGGAAGTCCAAATGGAGCCGCCTCTCGCGAGTTGGCCAAAATGGAACGTAGTTCGGGGCACCAACAAGACTCGCTAGTGCCGGCCACACAAAACTTAAACCATCGCGTCTAATGAACAACGACACCACAGAGGCACGAGGGACGCAGAGACAAAAAAGCTGAATTTTTCACTTCTCTGTGTTCCTCGTGTCCCTGTGGTTCAAAGTCTAACTCTGTGGTTCAAAGACTCGGTGGTTCACAAAACGACAGGCGTGATTATCACTACTTGCGTCGCGCGAACGTAAACAACACAGCTCCCATGAACGCGAAGCAAAGTACGCCAAAGAGCTGATAGCCCACGTGCCCTGCTTGCGCATCGGCTACGCCCGTCATCCTCACCAATCCAGACAATGCGCTGCTCAATCCAGCTTCCGCGCTCCATGCCTCTAGGGATTTTTTGACTACTTCGTTCACTGAAAGCAATGCGATCACGACTCCTGCCAAAGCACCGCCAGCCACTAGTCCTGTGGCAAAGAGATTTCCTTTGCCTAGCTCATCCTCTGCTTCATTGTGATCGCTCTTTGCTTTCTTTCCTCTGTTCTTGAGATAATCGGCCAGTCCGCGTACCAGTCCACCAATCCATATAGGAAGTGTCGTTGCAAGCGGCAAATACAAGCCCACCGCAAACGACAGTGACTTGACCCCGCAGAGCTCCATGGTTATCGATACGAAACATCCTGCAAGAACAAACTG
>JANLUJ010000419.1:0-5475 GCA_031363425.1 Pirellula sp. | reverse complement strand
GGGCCAGGTCGATCATCTCCTGCTTGCTGTTGCCTTGCCGAGGCGGCTGACCGGTCAACACCTCATACAGCATGGCGCCCAGCAGATAAACGTCGGTGCGCTCGTCGGCTTCGAGTGCGTGACCCGCCGCAATCTCCGGCGGCATGTAAGCAGGAGTTCCCACCGCCAAGCCAACCTGAGTTGGAGCGGAGTTGCTTTTGGAACTGAGCGATATCTGCGGTGCCCCATCGTGAGTGCTCGTCACTCCCATCAACTTGGCTAATCCCCAGTCAACTACTAGTGTTTCGCCGTACTTCCCGAGCATAATATTGCCCGGCTTGATGTCGCGATGAAGCACTCCACGCGAGTGCGCAAAATCGACAGCGTAACAAACGTCAACGAATCTTCGCAAAAGCTGACGCTCGACTAACCTGCGCTCGCTACCAGCTAGAAGCGGCTCGGTAGGGGAGTGGAATTTTGCGATAGCATCCTTTAGACTATCACCTTGGATAAATCGCATGGCGTAAAATGGTCGTCCATCGGCGTAAGTGCCTAAACCATATACGGGGACGATGCCCGGATGTTCGAGTCTTCCGGTAACTTCTGCTTCCAACATGAATCGTGCCCGACTGTCTTCATCGTGGGCAAAGCGATCTTGAATTTCTTTAAATGCCACTTCGCGATTCAATTCAACATCCGTTGCTACGCTAACTTCGCCCAATCCTCCCTTTGCATGTGGACGCAGAACACGAAACCTGGGCTCGCCCGAACTTGAAAGTCGACTTCGCGAGGTTTCCACGGTTGAACGACTTGATTTTGCAACCTGCTGTAACGTCCAAGGGTTTGTCGCCTCCAAGTCGGGCGCATCTCCCTGATATTCACGTACGGCTGAGTCAATGGAACTCAACGCATTAAAGCAAAGCTCTGCGTCGCCTTGGTTTTTGGCCACGAGAGCATCAAACATTGGCAAGAGAAGTTGCCCATCAGACTCACGTAAGATCCCGCGACTAACCAAGAAATCCTGAAACTTGCCTAGCTTGGATTCCGACCATTCTCGGTAGGCTGCCATGACGGCAGCTTTATCGGCGAACTGGTACTGGATAACGAGCACCGACAATAGAAAATCTAAGTTCATCATCTCTGTGGACGTTCCTTGGAGTATTTACCGCTGTTAGCTTATGGCATTCTAGCGATTACTTCTCGGCACTGATCACCTCAAAGGCGAAAGTAGGACGGAATGCTCGAACGATTGCTACGGTCAATTTGCCCGACGCAATTGGATCATATCTCGAACTGATCTGTCGGATTGCCAAAAGGCTCGCGAGAACGATCAACCGAAAGTAATGGAACTGCCTCCGGTTTGACACGCCGGAGCGCCGAAGCGGCTAAATCACGTCGCTCAATCCGGTAGAAGCCCGCCGTTGCTGGCACATTTTGACGGTAAGACTCAAGATCGGAATCGAGATCGATCCAGTTTGATCAAGTTAGTGGAAGCATCAATCCTCATCGCTTGTTATAAGCGTCGCGTATACGTTCGGAACAAGCGCGAAATTATCACCAAGCCTACCGACTTTAAAGTACACCCTCGTCACGCTACAAAACTGACCGTCTTCAAGTTGCAGATGGTCGCCAGGACGGGGTAGGAATGGAGTCAGTGCCATGAAGGATACGCATGATCCGTGCTCCGATTCCGATTCGTATTGAGCGCAAATGACATACACGATCTGATAGTTCTCCATCTTTGCCTGCTGGATTAGCTCTTCGCTGATGGGAGGAAGGCCAGATGGATCGGCATCTTCAATCTCATCTGATTCCCACCACTGTTTCATGTTATGCTTCCTTGGGTCGTTTGCTCGGACGGGCCAGGATCGTCACTGGCTGTCGAGCACACAGTTACCTCTTGTGGAAAAGAAGCTCAAGCGATGCTGCGGGAAATTGAGCTAGGTTATCTGGAAGGTCGCGAGAATGATGATTCAGAGAATTGAACCAACCTGTGGACATCGACGAATGGCGTGCCCACGAAAGTAACAATGCCGTCTCTCGTGAATTGCCAGTTGTGGTTGGCATCTAGAGCGTTGCTAGAGCGCATCGTCCCCGAACTGTTTACCAGCGCCGGTGTAGATCAATCGCTTGCCGTATTTTTTGAATTGAATGTTGAGTTGGATGACTTGGAATCTACCCATCTGGCTCGCATCAAAGCAAAGTACGTAACCGATGTCGGAGCATTTCCCCAAATCCTCCATCATCTCGTTAGATGCAGGACGTTCCTCGTCGATGCTCCCTGATTTCCCTACATCCGAGTATTCGCGAATGATTTTGAAATCATGTTTGGCTGCCCAGGCTCGTACGTGAGCTTGCTGTATAGCAATAGAATTCTCTGATTGGCGTTCTGATGAACTGCGATAGTATGCAATGGCACGCTTTTTGATGGGTTCATCGGCGACGTCAATAGCGTTTGGTTCCGACGGTTTCATGTTTTTCTTCCCTATGTTGCTCTGACGCTAATGAAGGCTGGTTGTCGCCTTCACAGTTACCCCGTGTGGAATGGAAACTCAAGCGATGGAGCGGAAAATTGAGAGAAGATCGCCGAGGCAAGAAAATCTGGTTTACTTGGGTCAAATTTGTGCGTGAGCAGTTACACTGATACGGATGTAGCTACCTATTTATGAGTCCACGCCCTATGTCTGACGTCACCCGTATACTATCGCAAATCGAATCGGGCGATCCATCGGCGGCAGACCAATTGTTGCCACTAGTTTATGACGAACTGCGGAAGTTGGCTGCGGCTAGGTTGGCTCAGGAGAATCCGGGGCAGACGTTGCAGGCGACGGGGCTGGTGCATGACGCATATATCCGACTAGTGGATGTCGAAAAGGCCCAGCACTGGAACAGTCGCGGGCACTTTTTCGCTGCTGCTGCAGAAGCAATGCGGCGCATTCTCGTTGAGAGCGCTCGGCGCAAGAAGGAACTTAAGTACGGCGGCGGGTTTTCTCGGGTGGATCTCGTCCATGCTGATAGCGTGACGAATGCTTCGCCCGAACAACTCATCGACTTGGACGATGCGATCGGACAACTCGAAAGGGAGGACCCAAATGCGTGCGATGTCTTCAAGTTGCGGTATTTCGCGGGCCTTTCAATAGAAGAAGCTGCCGAATCACTAGGCATGTCACGCGCAACTGCATACCGCAACTGGACTTTCGCACGGGCGTGGTTCAAGTCTCAACTTTGATTTTGTAGCTAGTCAAAATTAAAAGTGAGAATTTTTCTGGTCAGCCTGAGACAAACGAGGCTCAAACTTCGCACTGATTCTATGGACCAAAACAGGGATCGATTCGAATGAATGCAAGTTTAGGACAAGTGAAAGCAATTTTTCTTGAGGCTGTGGAAGAGCACGCCCAGGACAATTGGTGCCAATATCTCGACATAGCGTGTGGTAAAGATCACGAGCTTCGTCGCCGTGTCGAGATACTTCTGGAGATTCATGCCAGTGGCGAAAACTTATTTGATAACGGTGCATTCACCACTAGTACAGCCCTCGACGAGTCCGTCATTGAACGTCCCGGCACCCAGATCGGCCCCTACAAGCTCTTGCAGCAGATCGGCGAAGGGGGGATGGGATCGGTCTTTATGGCTGAGCAGACCGAACCCGTCAAACGCAAGGTGGCACTCAAAGTCATTAAGCCGGGTATGGACAGCCGGCAGGTCGTCGCCCGTTTCGAAGCCGAACGGCAAGCTTTGGCTGTGATGGACCATGCCAACATTGCACGCGTGTTCGACGGCGGGGCAACGGAATCGGGACGCCCTTTTTTCGTCATGGAACTGGTCAACGGTCTGCCGATCACCAAGTATTGCGATGACGCCAAGATGACTCCCCGACAGCGGCTGGAGCTGTTTGTGCCCGTCTGCAGAGCGATTCAGCACGCGCACCGAAACGGGATTATCCACCGCGACATCAAGCCATCAAACGTTATGGTCACCCTTTACGACGGCAAACCAGTCCCCAAGGTAATTGACTTCGGCGTAGCCAAGGCCACCGAGCAAAAGCTCACGGAACGCACGCTTTTCACGCAATATGGCACGATGATCGGCACACTGGAATACATGAGCCCCGAGCAAGCGGAAATGAGTGCTCTGGGGGTCGATACTCGCAGCGACATCTACTCTCTGGGCGTACTTTTGTACGAATTGCTAACGGGCAGCACACCGCTGAGCGACAAACGGATGAGGGAGACAAGCTTTGCTGAGATCCTCCGTCTGATTAAGGAAGAAGAGCCGCCCAAACCCAGTACACGGCTAAACAATTCGGGCGAGACGTTAGTGTCCATTTCGTCCCAAAGGCAGATGGAGCCGACCAAGTTGACGAAAATGGTCCGGGGCGAACTTGACTGGATTGTGATGAAGGCCCTAGAAAAGGACCGCAACCGACGTTACGACACGGCCAATGAATTCGCGGACGATGTGCAACGTTTCCTCAATGATGAAGCCGTTCACGCTTGTCCGCCATCGACCCTATACCGATTCCGCAAGTTGGCCAGCCGGAATCGCGCATCGCTGTCTGCGGCAACGCTGGTCGCTGCGGCCTTGATCATCGGCACGGCTGTCAGTGTCTGGCAAGCAAAGCAAGCACGTAATGCTCTCTTTCAGGCGGAAATTGCTAAGGGCGAAACTGAAATTGCAAAGCAACAAATCGATGAACGATATCGAATTGCCAAGAATGCAGTCGATACCTACTTGCTCCGCGTCACGCAAGACGAGCGGCTCGATCATCAAAGTTTTCGTCAGCTTCGACAAAGTTTACTTGAAGCGGCGCTTCCCTATTACGATCAACTTCACAAGATCTCGCCTACCGATGAGCAATCCAGAGCAGCGCGCGCAGAAACACTGAATCAACTCGGCGGTGTCAAACACGAACTGGGACGATTCGATGAATCCCTCGCATCCTTCGAAGAATCGGCCAAGCTCTTCGACCAGTTGTCCGCTGGTACCACAACCAAGATTGCCTATTGTCAGAGCCTGGCCAAGGTTCTCGTAAACTTAGCAGATCACTACCGTACTCGCGGAGCCAGTAGCGAATCGCTCGAATACGAACAACATGCGTTGGCATTGCGTCAACAGCTAGCCTCGGAGCATCCTGATAGTGACTTGCTGCAGTTGGAGTTGGCGCAAAGCTATACCAATGTAGGCGTCGGTACACAGGAATTGGACGGCCGCGAAATGCTCGAGCGAGCAATCGAAATCTGGCAAGAGTTAGCCGATCGTTTCCCGGACCAAACGCTATACCGAGAGTATTTGAGCTTGGGCTATCAGAACTTAGCCAACCGCTTTGCATGGGATCAAGCCGAACAAGCCATCCCGTTTCATGAACAAGCGATTGGCTTGCTGGAACAACTTGCCAAAGAGCAACCCGAATCCAAGAAGGCTCATATTCAATGGGCACAAAGCCATCAGTCTCTGGCCGACACCTTAGAAAAACTCTCTCCACGCTTATCCGAGGCC
>JANLUJ010000415.1:0-2930 GCA_031363425.1 Pirellula sp. | reverse complement strand
GCCGTAACCCACGATCGCTATTTTCTGGACAACGTGGCTCAGTGGATCCTTGAATTGGATCGAGGCTCAGGTTATCCGTTCGAGGGAAACTACACATCGTGGCTTGAACAAAAACAAAAACGGCTGGTCATCGAACAGAAATCGGCTCAAGCTCGACAGAAGACCCTCGACAAGGAACTTGAGTGGATCCGCATGTCACCGCGCGCGAGACAAGCCAAAAACAAGGCGCGCATTAGCTCCTATGAACAACTTGCTGCACAACAGTTTGAGGAACGGCCGGACGAACTCGAATTTCAAATCCCGCCCGGTAAACACCTCGGTGAAGTGGTTGTGCACGCCGAGGGCGTTACCAAATCCTACAACGATCGGGTGTTGATCGAGAACCTTTCCTTCCGACTGCCAGCGGGTGGCATTGTTGGAGTCATTGGTCCCAATGGTGCCGGTAAGACGACTCTGTTTCGCATGATCACGGGTCAAGACAAACCGGATGCGGGCACGCTTCGAATTGGTGACACCGTGGAATTGGGCTACGTAGATCAGTCTCGCGATTCGTTAACCGACACCAACACCCTCTACCAGGAGATTTCGGGCGGACACGACTGGATTGATTTAGGCGGCAAGAAGATGAATTCGCGATCCTACGTTTCGAAGTTCAATTTCAAAGGAACAGACCAAGAAAAGAAGGTCGGCAATCTATCCGGCGGTGAACGCAATCGAGTTCACTTGGCCAAACTCCTGCGACGCGGTTGCAACGTATTGTTGCTGGACGAACCAACGAACGATTTGGATATCGATACGCTTCGAGCACTCGAAGAAGCAATCCTCGGCTTCGTCGGTTGTGTGGTCGTCATTTCCCACGATCGATGGTTCCTCGATAGGATTGCTACACACATCTTGGCATTCGAGGGTGACGGATACGTTCACTGGTGCGAAGGAAATTTCCAGACGTACGAGACACAGCGCCGAGACCGAGTCGGCATGCAAGCCGACGAGCCACACCGATTCCGATATAAGAAGTTAGCAACTTAGATAGGTGGCCGCGGCCGTGGCCGACGCTGCTAGCGTCGGTCCGGATGCTGGCAGCATCCGCCACGTTGGATGCTGGCAGCATCCGCCACGATTAACAAACTCCTTTATTGCTCGTCACTTACTTGTTTTTGCCAAGTGCAAGTATCGAATCGATTCTTATCGTAAGTCCATCGAGCAGGAGGCTACTGGCGGTTTCACCGGCTTGGCATTCTTGCGAGACACGATACTGTGATCCGGCCAGTACGAGCACGGTAACGAGCGATTTCTCTGGATCGACGATCCAGTATTCTGAAATACCTGCTTTGGCGTAATCCAACCTTTTGTCGACATAGTCTCGCTTTCTTGCCTCTGCACCTTCACTCACGACCTCCATTGCTAAATCGATTTTTTCTGGATAACCGTCCAGATCAATTGGGATATTCTCCTGGCGAACGTAGAGAATGTCCGGCTCGCGGACAGTACCAGCGAACAGCTTGGCTGGCAGGGGAGCAAACAGTGCTACACCACCGGTTTGGTGGTTCCGAAGATGGCTCTTTATCTCCGTGAGCAGAAAATCAACGATCAACTGATGCAGCCAAGTCGGCATTGGGAGTATCTCCAATCTCCCGCTAACTAACTCGGCCATCTGGTTGGTATGAACTCGGAAGAAGTCGGATTCACTCCATTGCCCCTGAAGTGGAAAGAATCGCGTAACTTCCCAAGCAGGTTCACCAATTTTCGATGGGATTCGCGGTTGCTGGTCGGTGGTCATGATATTGAGTTCAAAGAATGGAACTATGTCCCAAGCCCGCAATGTAAATTACAATTGTATCATACGAGTCGAGCATGGTAAAACCAAAGAGTGAGGTACTTTAGTGATCGGCAGATGGTGGTGATGTTCATTCAAAAATGGCGAGAGATCCTTGCGCTCCAGCCTTGGCTTGCATATGTTTTGCCGATAGCCGTCTTCTTTTGTGTTGGTTCTTTTGAGCCAACGCCGCCAGCCACGGCTAGCAATTCGACGTCGTGGCCCTCCGTATCGTATCGCTTTTATCCCTGGATTTATGCGTCAAAACTTTTTGCGACCGTGATTGCTTTGTGTCTTGTTTGGCCCGCCTACAAGCCGCACCTTAAATCGATTGGGTGGAAAGGAATTGGGATTGGAATCGTCGGCGGCGTCTTGTGGATAGCTCTGTGCAACTTGCATTGGGAACAAACGACTCTCCATCCATTGCTCAAAACATTGCGGTTGGAGAGTCTAATTGGAACGGGAGTGAGGTCGGCATTCAATCCATTCATCGAGTTGGAGGGAAACACCTTTGGCATCTTGATCTATTTAGCAATGCGAGGGACTGGATTGATTCTAGTTGTACCAGTAATGGAGGAATATTTTTTGCGTGGTTTCGTAATGCGTTTCTTTGCTTCGGATGAATGGTGGTCTTATCCCGTTGGAAAGGTGACCCTCGTCTCTGCAATCGTTGGCACGGCTCTTCCAATGTTCATGCATCCAGGTGAGATGCTTGCAGCAGCCGTTTGGTTCTCGTTGATTTCCGTCCTAGCATGGCATACGAAGAATCTTTGGGAGTGCATCGCCGCTCATAGCACGACCAACCTCATTTTGGGCATATACGTGCTAACGGATAACGCTTGGTGGCTGGTTTAAGCAGAATTCCTTATGCGTTGGAATACCCTTGCAAGGGGACTTGATTCTCCACTGTGCCATGGTTAGACTCGAAATTCCCACCAACGATATTAAGCCCTCCATCACTAACTAGCGAGCATTTTTATGGGACAAACTACGCGCCGCGAGTTCATGCAATCTGCAAGCGCAACACTTGCGGCACCCTATGTGATTACCTCCGCCGCACTAGGGAATTCGACGCGTGCGGCCGCGAGCGAGCGCATCGTGATGGCAGGTATCG
>JANLUJ010000618.1:0-18080 GCA_031363425.1 Pirellula sp. | reverse complement strand
CGTCAAAAAAGGCAACTTCCATCGATTCGCGATCTCCAAAGAGACTTTCAACGAGATTGTCTCCTTCTAGCCTTAAGTCGTCCGGCTTGGTCCACACAACCCCTTTTTCTATCGGTGCGACGACAAAACAGATCGTATTCGACGTGCCATCGGTAATGTCCTGAAAAGTCAACATCCGATTTTCATTTCCATTCCAAGTGAAACCGATTTGAAGCGGCGATTGAACCAGAGTGAGCCCGAGCTTCAAGTCCGAGAATTGAGTTGACTGATAACAGGCAGGGATACGCTCAACCAGCTTGATGTTATGTGGGCTATCCCAAGTTTCATCGAGATGGAACTCGTTATACAAAGCTTGCTGCTCAATGTAGGGCAATAGGAATACTCGCCAACTTAATAGCGGTGTCCCTTTTTCTGAAACCGTCATCCGCGGCGGAAAACCTCCGTAGACGTCGGCAAAATTGTGGACTGCAAGAATGACCTGCTTGAGGTTGTTGCTCTGCTGCATCGCCGCGGCGCTCATCTTGGTGGACTTCGCTAGATCGCCAATCAGCGAGATAAATTTATCGCCGTTCGAGGAAACTCTGGCTTGTTTTTCGGTCGACGTGCATTTCAAATTCCGAACCCCGGACTTTTCAATAAACTGGTTCGCTAATGCCGAGATTCGTATGGCAGCTTCCGCGTCGCGGCAATTGGCGGAGAGTATCGCCCCCACACCAGGCGGCGTTTGCATTTCAAATTGCAAGGTGACGACATCCTCCATCACCGCTTTGGGTGAGAATGCAATTGGCCAACCTGCCGGTAACCGTTCAGGGAAAACGCCGATGATTTCGTCTCTTAGCTCCTCGCGGACGTTGACTACGATAGACGCAGAGTTGTTCGCGACTTGATCCATTGCTAGCGTCAGAGCGCTACGTTCCGCTTTGGGTAACCTTGAAAGTCTATTCCACACAGATTCCGTTGCCACGATAACGCAATCGCTGTTTACGTGAACTTTGTACCCGATACTTGCAGGCAGCATCGCTAAAATCGCATCCAGTGGTTCACGGGCAAGGGCAGGATTGCTGCAAGGAACAATCAAAGCCGCATGACCGCGAGTCAATTCAAGTGTCGATAATGTGGCATAGACTTTCGTGACTCCAGCGCCGCGCAACGACGCTATCATCCCACCTGCCACCAACTGAAATCCGCTGAATGCTTGCGCATCAAGCATGCCCGGGAAGCTCGACTGAATAAACTTGGTCGTGGCGGGCAAATCAACGCGAGCAAGATCGATTTGGGCGACGGCAACCGTTGTCGATTCCAGATAGCGGTCGCCTTCGTTTGCAGCCAGCCGAGGATTGGGAACGAACAACAAGCTGGCACACAGGGCAAATAGCATTTTCATATTCGGGCTCCTCAATTGAGAACTACTTTTTGGCTTGAAGGATGACGCGAGTGACGACTTTTTCGTTCAGATAATTTGGTTTGCGGCGCACGATCGCTTCGTTATCGCTGAGTCGTTCGTATTGGAACATCTCGCCAGATTCTGGATTTGGCAACGTTGGCAGAGGCTTCAGTGCAACCAGGGTCTCGGGCAATTTTCCGTCATGCTCGGCAGCGTAAGCTCGCAGCGCTTCTTGAAGCATGAGTTGTTTGTGAGTTACATTGCATCGCAGAGCTGCGCTATCGGCGGCTTGCAGTGCCGGAATCAGTAGCTGCATAAGCACTTTGCTTGGTTCGACAAATTCAGCTCCCGTCAATTGCTCATTGAACTTCGTCCATTGAGCATCCGAATAAGATTTTCCTAAGGCTTGCAACATCGACCACTTAAACAAGTCATCGCGTGAACGCTCAAACCGGATCTGGGTGATTCGTGCAACAGCTTCCGATGCTGACATCCGCTGAATCTGGCCAAGAGTAAATCCCGAGTCGATCAACTCGTTTCTCGCCGAATCGCCAAAGACCAACAAAGCAGCACCCACAACCAACTGAGCCGCAGCGCGATTGCTTGCGGTCGATTCGTTATCGGCACCCTCTGCAGTAACATTAAAAGAGGTGTTCGATAGTTCTGTCGGTACTTGAGCCGAAAGCACAAGCCGGTTCCGCCAATCCTCAGGCGTCAATGGGGCAGTGATCGGTTCTAGCAGCGGAAAAAGGATGCGGGACATGGATACCGACTCTCCATCGATCCAGCCACGTTGGTCCCATAGTACTTCAGGGAGACTTGCCAGTGCCCAGTAGAGATTTGGCGCATCGGCTTGCTGGCTCAACTCCTCTACGACGCTAAATGTGATGCCCGAGATTGCAACGCTCACCAACCCACATATGAGGTTTGGGTCCCCTGAACATTGAGCAAATTCTGCTAGTCGAAACCCCGCCTCGATCGAACGAACCGCATGATCGTATCGTCGTTCTTGGATTGCAAGAAGCCCGTCAAGCTGCACCAAACGAGCGAGGTTGCGAAGGTTTTGGATCTCGGAGAAGCTGGCGGTGAGAATGTCTCTACCTCGCTTGTTTCGCTGAGTGGAGCGGAGTTCAATGTTTTCCATTTTCGCCGCTTCGTAAATGGTGTCGAGTATTTCTCGTTGTTGCGACAAGTGAGTGCTCAACGTTTCGTTTCGAACTTTTTGCTCCACCCAACTGTCGCTTAGCTTGTTGTATTGCTCGTCTAGAGTTTTTCGACTCGAATGCGAAAGATACAGCACAATTGCGCGAGACAAAAAGGGGTTAACGGTGCCAAGCTGTCGCATCGATGTGGAAACCCAAAATCGATACTTGAGAGCTGGAACCGGTTCCGCCATCGGGCTCAAACGGATCCTTCGTTGGTTGCTTTCAAAGCTCTCTCCTGTTTGCGATTCTTGCTCACCTTTGTTTGCGTAAGAAAATTGCTTCTGTCCCGCCTTCCAAACGATCACCTGACCATCTGCCGGAAGCGACCAATCGAAAATCAATAAGAACACTCCAAGGATCTCAATCGAAAATCTATTTACTCGCATTTCAAAGTCTCCTTTTTGGATGAATAGTATCGTTAGCCTGAATTAGGAAATGTGAGCCGCTCGGCGCTAGCCGCGGGTGTCTTGAACTGCAGCGCAATTGCATCGAAGCACCGGAGGCTAGCGCCTAGCCGCTCTCAACGTGAGTGCTTTTTGGCTAGCGTCCAATGACTGATTCTTAACGTTCTCATAACAAGCTCTCCATCAGTGACTTGATTTGGTTATCGCGCATCGTCCTAAGAGTCTGTCGTTCGGTCGACTGGCTTTTCTCAGCGGACGAATTCGTCGTCGAGAGCGCGCTGGAATCGTTGCTTATGACGATCACCTTGTCCAATTCTGCTCCAATACGTCCAAGTTCAACTCCAGGTCCCAAAAACGTGACGCGTGTATTTGCTATCGGCAGCTTTCGCGAGAAGTGCCACTGAAACCATGACGGGATGAGCGACGGGCCAGCTTCAACGGTTGATTCAAGTTTCGAAGTCGCAGACGCCAATGGCAATTGACGAACTATTTCAGGTGCATCTATCGGTTTAGCGTTCAGATCTTGTTTTGAAACGGCAATGGTTTGGCCGCTCTGTTTACCAAGCTGAAAGAGCAATACGCCAGAGACGCTCGCCATGAACACGCTTGCGGCGATGGCAACGATGCTTGCTCGTCGCCACGCGGTTTTGCCAAGCTCATGGCGAGCGGCCTCATATCCAGCTTGGTAGAACACGGACGCTTGAAGCGACGAAGCGCTCGCAGGCCGCAACTCACGCAACCAACCGGGCGTGTTGCTGGACGAAGAATCTGTATTCTCTGGATTGTGTTTAGACATGTTCACTTCTCAATATGACAAGAGAAACGTTCTCTCAGGATTTGAATCGCGTCGGCGTATCGGCGATGCACTGTAGATCGCGATGAGCCGACAACGTCCGCGATTTGCTCAAAGGTCAATTGGCCCCACAAGTGCATCGTGACTACCTCGCTTAATTCGGTCGGCAGCTTCTTCAGCGCCTCGCCGACGTCCAACGCATCGATACTTTCATGCTCGGCATTTTCGAACCAAGCGGTTTCAATTGCACGGGCGGTGTGTCGTTGCCTTCGGCGCTGATCGCTGCGATTCCACTGCAAGACCTTATTGCGTGCAACTTTAACCAGCCATGCCAACGGCTCGTCGGGACGTTTTGGCTGCCGGGACAAAGCCATAAATGCCTCTTGAACCGCGTCGTCCCCCGATGCACCAAACGAACGTGCAATAAGCAACAAACGATCCGCGCATTCCTCCCAAGCTTTCGAAAGCTGATCAAAAGGCAACACTAGATCGTTCTTTACCGAAACAGAAGGAGTTTGTACGCTACGCGCTCTGCTGGGCGAGTAAGCCGAGGACCAATTGCAACCCAACTACAACAAGGATGCCGCGGGAAGCAACTCATCCCACTTTTTTCGAGAATAGTCTGATTTTGAAGTGTTGTATTTGATCTAATAAGTGCATTGTGGTTGATTCCCAACGCGAAGACCACTGCGGGCAAATGCCAAAGTCGACGGATTCTAAATCGGACAGCCCCGTAGTCGGTTTGGCCTAATGCAAAGTATCATAGTGTAGCGAACGCTTCCAGATCGTCCAATTTGTAACACACAAAGGTCTCATCCATGCCCTCATTGGCTTTTCGAAGCAAGTCACTATCCACCTTGCTTCTTCTTTTGATTTCCACGGTAGCATCCTCGGAAGATAAGACCCGCTATTTGATCGTGCATGCCGACGATGCAGGAATGTCGCACTCGGTGAACTTGGCCACGCAGGCCGGACTTGAGAGCGGGATCGTCACTTCGGCAAGCATCATGGTTCCATGTCCTTGGTTTAAAGAGTTTGCAGAGTATGCCAAAACACACCCTCAATACGATTACGGTATTCACTTGACCCTGAATTCCGAGTGGGACAATTATCGCTGGGGACCAGTAGCCTCCTGTGATCGAGTTTCCAGCTTAGTCGACCCTGAAGGTTGTCTTTGGGATAACGTCGGACAGGTTGCAGTAAAGGCCACCAAAGAAGAAGTCAAAATCGAACTCAAAGCTCAAGTCGACAGGGCACTTGCCTTCGGCGTTCCTCTAAGCCATCTCGACACACACATGGGAACTGTACTTTGCCGGCCAGATTTGGTGGATGTCTATGTTGATCTCGGCATGGAGTACGGCCTGCCTATCTTATTTTTCAAACAGCTGCCTCCAGGAATCGAAAAAGATTATTCCGCTCTCGCGGCCCAGTTTCATAAATCGGTTTCAAAGCTGAGGGAACGCAAGCTTCCTTTGTTAGACAATCTTTTGCAGTTTTACGGTGGCAATATCCCCGACAAGCGCAAACAGCTCTACTTTGACGAGCTTGCAAAAATTGGCCCGGGAGTGACGCAGTTGATTATCCATTGTGGACACGACAACGAAGAGTTGCGGGCCATCACAGATAGTTCAACTCGACGAAACCAGGATCGCGTAATTTTTACTGATCCCGTGATGCGCGATTTTTTGACCGAACAAAAAATCAATTTGATATCGTGGAAACAGTTCCACAAACTCGAACAAGGCTCAAGGTAGTCCAGCTTGGAAGCCAATACCGCAGGCTTGCCCTGCTGGATTATTCTGCTTCCTGGCTAAATGAAGCGAGCGCCCACATTTCTTCCGTCATGTCCGCCCAATCCTACGCCTTCAGCGTGGGATTGGGTGGACATGACGGCGTTGCGTATGGGAGACGAAGATGGGATCGGCTATCGCCTCAGGCTCAACCAATCTTAATACAGTTTGCAAGCCCACCGCTTTGCGGGTTAAACTAGACGCAATTTTAGGGGAAATATGAGAATCATTGGACCTGTCGAGTGGATCGTATTCATCGCTTCCGTTTCGTTGATATCCATCAACTCAATTACCTTTGCGCAACTAAAAGAATTCCCCGATATCCGATCGGTTGAGGCCGACCTCGTCGTACCGAACATGGTTAAGCATCAGCCAGCACCAGGCCAGCGAGTCAGACGCAGCATGCCTGGCTGGAATTCTGAAAAAGTATATCACTCGCTGTTTCTGCCGAACAAATGGACTCGCGGCTCCAAGTGGCCAATCATCGTTGAATACTCCGGCAATGGGGGATACCATGACGTGTTGGGAGACACCAGCACAGGTCGGCCCGAGGACAGCTGCCTCGGCTACGGTTTATCATCCGACGGGGGATTCATCTGGATCTGCGTTCCTTGTCTCAACGCGTCTGGCAGCGACCTAGCGGAAACGTGGTGGGGCGATGCTCCGCAGTATGATCCGGAACCTACGCTGGCCTACCTGCATGCAGCAATCGCGGATACGTGCGAAAATTTGGGAGGCGACCCGTCTAATATGATCCTTTGCGGATTTTCTCGTGGGTCCATCGCATGCAACTACTTGGGATTGCACGACGACAGAACTGCAAAGCTATGGCGAGCCTTTGTGGAGTGCAGCCATTACGATGGAGTACGCAATTGGCCTTACCCAAAAAGCGATTCCGTTTCGGCGTTACAGCGACTGGAACGCTTAGACGGTAGGCCCCAATTTATTTGCGGCGAAAAGGATCAAGTAGAGGAGACTCGCCGATTCCTGAGTCAGCTTGCGTTAAGACCCAAAATGACATTTGCGTCAACCGGCTTTCGGAACCATACCGACACTTGGATTCTGCGACCCAGCAGTACGAGACAGCAGTTGCGAGACTGGCTGCTCGACGTTGTGGGCAAGGCGAGCCCGTCGCAAATGGAGTATCCAGATCACTCCAATTTGTTGGTTGTTCGCGACAAAGCTGGCAATGAGAGACCAGTGGAAACGACGACCGATTGGTCCGAACGGGTGCAGCACATACAAGCCAACATGCAGCTAGTTATGGGGCCGTTACCTGACGCTTCACGTCGTGCACCTCTCGATATGATATTGGTTTCTGAGGAAAGACTCGCCAAGTATCGGCGTCAAAAGATACGATTTGCGCCTGAACCCGACGATCAAGTGCCTGCTTGGCTGTTGATCCCGAACGAGATTCCCAGCAACGGAAAATGCGCGGCCATGCTTTGCCTGCATCAAACCACCAATATCGGAAAGGACGAACCTGCAGGATTGGGAGGGAATGCGTCACTTCATTATGCGCATGAGCTGGCCGAGCTTGGTTATTTGTGCTTAGTACCTGACTACCCATCTTTTGGTGAGTACGAATACGACTTCAAAACCAAGGGGGTACACTATGACAGCGGTTCTATGAAGGCGATATGGAACAATATGCGCGCAATCGATCTACTGGAATCACTTCCGCAAGTTGACTCGAACCGGATCGGTGCAATTGGTCATTCTTTGGGTGGGCATAATTGTTTGTTCACGGCCGTTTTTGATGAACGTCTCAAGGCGGTCATTTCAAGTTGTGGGTTCACCCCATTCCATGATTACTACCATGGCAAGATTTCGGGCTGGACCAGCGAACGTTATATGCCGCGTATTCGAGACATCTATGAGAATAATCCCGACAAGGTTCCATTTGATTTTTACGAAATCGTAGCGGCACTTGCGCCGCGTGGGTTGTATTCCAATTCACCGATCCACGACGATAACTTCGACGTGGGTGGCGTACGCAAAGCGTTTGCAAAAGCCCAGGACATTTACTCGCTATTCGAAAAAGGCGAGACAGAATCCCCGGCGACACTTCTGAAACTCGAAACCCCTAACGCCCCGCACGAATTCCCCAAGAGACAGCGCGAGGTTGCCTACGATTGGCTCGACAAGTTGCTAATGCGACCAGCGGAATGAAAGTCAACAAATAGTCAAAAGGATGGGCAAAACCCAAAGGCAAGTCCCAAAGGCAAGTCTCTGTGGGGACTTGCGGCAATCAACGTCTTGGGAAAGACGCTGCTACATACGAAAGTCAGGGCCGTCGTACTTAGTAAAGATCATCCTGCCGGCTTGTGTTTGCAATGTGCTGGTAACAACGACGCCAATGGTTTGATTGACGCGTTCACGACCACCTTCGACGACTACCATGGTTCCGTCATCCAAGTAGCCAATTCCTTGGTCTTGGCCTTCGCCCGTTTTTACCACTCGAACTTGAAAGCCTTCGCCGGGCAAGAATTGAGGGCGAAGAGCGCTGGCAACTTGATTTAGATCGATGACCTCAACGTTGTGCAATTTGGCAACCTTATTGAGGTTGAAGTCGCCAGTTACTAGCTTGCCATCGAGATGCTTTGCAAGAAGGACTAGTTTCATATCGACTGGCTGGCCAGCAAACTCTGGCAAATCTCGATCGTACATCATGAAGTCCATCTTTTCGCTTGTGCGCAGACGATTCAAGATATCCAAGCCTCGACGCCCTCGAACACGACGCAATTTGTCCGAACTATCGGCAATTGTTTGCAGCTCAAGCAATACAAACCGGGGCATAACAAGTTGGCTATCGAGGATGCTGGTTTCTGCCAATTCAGCAAGACGTCCGTCAATGATACTACTTGTATCAAGGATCAATGGCTTCATACCTTTAAGGTCTCGAGAGAACTCTATGTATGGAATAATAAAACGAAAGTCGTCTTTGGTTTGCAGCAAGAGGCTGATACAGGCGTAGCAAAAGATCGTCATAGTAGCCAGAGAAAAGTATGACTTGAATTTATTGTTCTCTAACATCGGATCGAGAGCAATCGTCAGAAGGTAGGACAAAAGTACGCCGACCAGCAAACCGAAATAGACTGCTGAAATCACTTCGATGCGTTTTCTCGGAAGAAGCATGTCCAATGCAACGACAGCAAACGCGGCCAAGAGTACTCCGCTAAAGCTCAAATACGGCATCAACGTGCCCAACGCTTGAAGATCTGGTGATCTAGCCCAAATCGCACCCACACCACCCGCAACGGTAATGAAAATGACACGAAGTATCAGAATCGCCAAAGCGTCGGCAATCGGCGTCTTCGAACTTTTGTCGAATGACGCGTCGAAACGAGAGGTATCCATGGGATGGTTGTGTATTTACGAGCGAGAGTTTTGGGTGTTCTATTGTCAATAATAACGTATAAAAATCAAACTTGTCGCACGAAATTCCAGAAACAGGAATTGTTTCGGTCTATTGTCGCGAAGTCGAGGATCGACTCGAAAAATACGGCTTCAACTACTTTTCAGCAACTTTCATAAGTGTAATGCGCCGAGCCATGCGTGTTAGGCACCGAGCGCGGACTACTTCGGGGCGACGGTTGCGATCATGCGCTTGCCTTGTTGCAACGGCGGCTGCTCCAATTTGGAGAACTCTGCTAACTCCTGTAAAACGTTTTCCATGACCCTTCTTCCTTCGTCGACGTGTGCCATTTCACGTCCGCGGAAAATCACGGATACCTGGACCTTGTCTTTATCCTTGAGAAATCCAATTGCTTGGCGAACTTTAGTGCCAATATCGTGTTCGCCGGTCTTAGGGCGAAGCCGAATTTCTTTGGTTTTGGTTTGATGAGTGCGTTGCCCAGACTTCTTACTTTTTTCGTATTTATATTTGCCGAAGTCCATAATTCGGCAGACGGGTGGCTTTTCGTTAGGTGCAACCTCGACCAGATCTAACCCTGCATCACGAGCGCGGTTAAGAGCTTCGTCGGTAGTAATGACGCCATATTGAGTGCCATCAGGACCGATCACGCGGATTGGAGAAATACGGATCTGATTGTTGATCCTCGTTTGAATGCGTTCGATTGTTGAAACCCTTTCGATTTGAATAAATGAACTCCTCCAGCCGACGTGCCAGATCGTATGTGGAATGAACTACCCAACCGGTTCAAGACCGGCCAGACTACCTAAGTTAAAGTATCGGCAATTCCGGTCTACTCGGTCAACAGATGTTTTGCGAAATTCTGGAACCATCTACGCAATAATCAAGTCTTTTCCTCTCTCGGAACGCTAAGGCGACAAAAAGTGAGTGGGAAGGCATCATCCTTGCAGTTGAATACGGATGGATTCAATAGCTTTCCAGTATTTTCAAAAGTACTGCGCACGAGTTGTCGACGGCGAGACACGGGCAAATGCGATGTGCACTTGGACTTGCAACACGGGCCAAGGTGGCTAACATACGGAACCTGGCGAGCCATTGTTTTCCCAATGCACGCCAGCCCGCCCTTGTAGCTCAGTTGGTAGAGCAGGTGACTCTTAATCACCGGGTCCAAGGTTCGAGTCCTTGCGGGGGCATTCTGCTAATAAACCCAGGGGGTTCTTGGGTTTCACCAGCCTTTTCATTGGGCTTCGCGGTGTATGCAATGGTTTCTTGGCGCGCGGCGCCGGCTGCATTCAACCAACTGGCTGTACTGTGGCGCAGCGAGTGAAAGTCCAAATGCTCGCCCTGGGAGTCAATCGGCTTGAGGAAGTCGCTCGAATCACGTTCAATGCGTACTTGTGGTTCTTTGATCGTGTCGAGCCATCGCATTCGCGCCTCGGACATCTCTGCCCGCAACATGGCTCTTTCCATGCCCGCCGGTTACCCTTTTACCGGGTTGTCTTGCAAGAACCCGCCGCTAGCGCGTTGTGGCTCACGGCAATGAAGGTCGGCAAGAAAGTGCGCCGACCAAGCGATCGAGTTCGTTTTGCCAGAGCCGTCGCTGTGCTGGATGAGGTCCTTCTGTCCTGGTCCTTCGGAGAGAACCGCGGATTGCAATTTACGAGTCACATCTAGTTGATGGTATCGAGGAAAGATGTAGCTCTCGATCTGCTTCTTCTTGTTCTTATTAGCAACGACATATCGCCCGACGTCGCCTGCGTTAGCGCCATGGCTCTTGGCGGCAGCATCCCAAGCGTCCGATTGCGACTCCTGAAGCCAAGCAAGCACATCGTCAGGAAACAGCGTGCGAGCCCGATCGTATCGGCTAGCATCGCCATCGGCGTACAGCCAACCGTGGTTCGCAAGATGCTCGCAAATCGCGTTTTCGAAATTGATTTCTGTATGGATGCTCATGCCCCAGTAGCTCTTTTGGACAGAATTATCCGAACGTCAAGCTTTTCTAGCACATCATATGGATTCACAAATGGGACTCCAAACTGTTTGCAATCGTCAAGCAGCTTGATATTGCTTTTGGACTCTGGAGATGTCACTTCGTAACTGCAAACTGAATATCCATTCACCTTTGCGTATGCTACCAACCATCCATCTGCGCTGGAGGCGAAATGGGATTGAGCTTCAGTAGACAACTGACTCAATGACGCAACCCACTTCGAGATCGTTTGTCAAAGCACTTAGGTCGTCTTTTCCTCGAAGCAACTCTTTACGGACTTGAGTAATGCTGGCAACATGTCCTGATTTTTCAGGAACGCTACGTATTTGTCGAATGTACTACCGTACAATCGCGTTAGGTCGTACGCTTGCTGATAGGTCATTCGCCCCATTTCCGCGGCAGCAATGACAGCCTTTCCGAATCGTCGCCCAAGCCTCGCGTCGATGTACTGCGTGGCTTGTATTGATCCGCGACGTTCGGATCGACGGATTGAATCTCGAACGAATCGGGAGACACTTAATCATCCTTGATGAACGGCAAATCACCTGCGTCACAAACAGATTCCTCCGGAACTTGCTCCGAGCCAAATAGCGTTCCAACATGATGTTGCCGGCAGCGTCTCGTTCGGGGCGCTCGACCGTGATGGTGTGGTAGCCAGACTCTTCGTTTTTGAAAATGCGGCTGATTGGGATTGCTGTGGAACTGGTAGTCTTGCCCTTCTTTGAAGAACCGGCGGCTAGCGTCTTGCCGCTAACTGGATCGACATAGGCTTCCTTAAACTCACCAAATAGAATGCGTCAATGAGGCTCTCAATGCGAAAAGGAGTCCGCGACACCGTTGTTATACCCGTGTACAGCTACGGCAAGCGAGACCTCTACCCGATTAGCGTCAAGCATCAAGGCAAACTGGTTTTCCAAATGCGGTACTTGGTTAAGTTTCAGCCGTTTAGTGCCCCAGTCATTTTGTTGGAGCTGGAACAAAAGCTTCGTGCACTGGCTGGATTTGATATTCGCGGTGGAATGTCCGGCTTGCCTTATGTAGACATGTCCTTGCTCTACCGCAAAACGCAGAACAGAGGAACTGCTCACAACGACTAGTTCGTCGCCTCGCGAGCGGCTGTCCATCTTAGTATCAAGGCTTGCAATCGGAATATCCTTCGGAGGTGCCACCACTTGCACCAGAGCAGCCGCTTTAAACTGAGGCGACAGCTGCGCGAAGTATTGATAGCCTAAGGTGGCACCAATCGAAGATCCCAAAAAGAAAGGAATCACTAAACCACCAAGAACTTTTCTTGCGAGGCTTGGACGAGCTCGTGTTTTCCACAGTCGTGGTTTTGGAATTCCACCGGACTCGGAATTGGTTTTCAAGCTGGAATAATCAAGACTCGCCTCTTTCGAGCGTTGCAAAATGTGCTAACGAAAACCGGTCGTGGTTGCGGAAACGCGAATTAACTCTTGAAAGTTGCGTTGCATCAGACTTTGGTATCGATATGCGTTGCGTGCATTGAAACTATCCTAGGCGACCGGCAGGTTTAACCCTACCTAGCACGACGCGCAAGCTAGTGATTCCAGCTTCCAATTCACTGGCTCGCGCGTCGTGCTACTGGTACTTTTCAGTCTGCCGGTCGCCTTAATGCATTGGACGGATAGTTCAAAACGCTATACTCTTATGCGACCCATTTTTTAATCGCTTAAAGCGTAGACGTTCGAATCCCACTCAAGGAGAGATGATGAAGTCAACAATTCGGTTCGCTCAATTGATAACGGGTATGGCTTTGATGAGCGCTGCCTCATCTGTTTTTGCACAAAGTAGCCCCACCCAAGGCGTCAGCAGCAAATCCATTGGAGAAAAAAGTATAGAGAATGAAATGAAATGTCCCGTCATCGGTGGAAGCCAACGGCCGACATCGCAGAGAACCACAGCTGGGGGCGGCTTGACAACCCAAGACTGGTGGCCCAACCAACTCAATCTCAGGATCCTGCACCAGAACTCATCCAAGAGCAACCCATTGCCAGGATTTGATTACGCAGAGGAGTTCAAGAAACTCGATTTGAATGCCCTCAAGAAGGACATTTCTACAGTCATGACGGCGTCGCAGGAATGGTGGCCAGCCGACTATGGGCACTACGGTCCGTTGTTCATTCGAATGGCTTGGCATAGCGCAGGAACGTATCGCGTCTCGGACGGACGAGGTGGGGCCGGCTTTGGCACATTGCGTTTTGCTCCGCTCAACAGCTGGCCGGACAATGCGAATCTCGACAAAGCCCGTCGGTTACTCTGGCCGATCAAGCAGAAGTACGGCAACAAGATCTCTTGGGCAGACCTGATGGTTTTGACTGGCAATGTGGCGCTTGAATCAATGGGTTTCAAAACCTTTGGATTCGCCGGCGGGCGCGAAGACCTTTGGGAACCGCAAGAAGATATCTACTGGGGACCTGAAAGCGAGTGGTTAGGCGACAAGCGTTACGCTGGAGACCGGCAGCTTGAGAACCCCCTTGCCGCCGTTCAAATGGGCTTGATCTACGTGAACCCAGAAGGCCCCAACGGCAAACCAGATCCGCTCGCCGCCGCAAAAGACATCCGCGAGACATTTGGACGTATGGCTATGAACGACGAGGAAACGGTCGCTCTCATTGCTGGAGGGCATACCTTTGGAAAAGCCCACGGTGCAGCGGACGCAAGCAAGTTCGTCGGTCCAGCCCCTGAAGCGGCAAGTATCGAAGAACAAGGACTCGGTTGGAAAAATACATTCGGGAAAGGCAAGGCTGGAGACACGATCACCAGTGGCTTGGAGGGTGCATGGACTTCAACGCCTATCGCTTGGTCAAACGGCTACTTTGAAAATCTTTTCGACTACGAATGGGAATTGGTAAAAGGGCAAGGCGGTGCATGGCAATGGGTACCGAAGGCGGGGGCGGGCAAAGGCACAGTTCCAGATGCGCACGACAAGTCAAAGAGTCATGCGCCGATGATGTTCACGACAGACATGGCACTTAAGGTTGACCGAATCTATGGACCAATTTCAAAACGCTTCCGTGACAATCCCGTTCAGTTCGCAGATGCTTTCGCCAAAGCATGGTACAAGCTAACGCACCGCGATATGGGGCCACTTTCACGTTGCCTTGGACCGATGGTAGCAAAAGCTCAATTGTGGCAAGACCCTGTTCCCGCCCTCGATCACAAATTGATTGGCGAGCCAGAAATTGCAGCTCTAAAAAGCAAAATCGCATCATCTGGTCTTTCCATTTCTCAATTGGTGTCGACGGCCTGGGCCTCGGCCTCAACTTTCCGTGGGTCCGATAAACGCGGAGGAGCCAACGGCGCACGCATTCGGCTTGCTCCGCAGAAGGATTGGGAAGTCAACAATCCAGCTGAACTAACAAAGGTTCTATCAACACTTACCAAGATTCAGGCGGACTTCAATAAGTCGCAGACCGGCGGAATGAAAGTATCGCTCGCAGACTTAATCGTACTGGGTGGATGCGAGGGAGTCGAAGCAGCAGCCAAGAAAGGTGGCAGCACTATCAAGGTTCCGTTTGCTCCAGGACGTACCGATGCGACTCAAGAAAACACCGACGTGGAGGCTTTCGCTGTGCTGAAGCCTGTCGCCGATGGGTTCCGCAATTACTTCGGCAAGGAACATGACAGACCGGCAGAAGAACTCCTTGTTGATCGAGCTCAGTTGTTGACGTTGACAGCTCCTGAGATGACGGTTCTCGTCGGTGGTATGCGTGTTTTGAACACCAACAGCTCTTTCCCTCAGCTTGGCGTCTTCACCAATCGTCCTGAAGCATTAACAAATGACTTCTTTGTGAACCTACTCGATTGGAATACCGAATGGAACAAATCTAGCGTATGTGATCACTTCTTCGAAGGAAAAGACAGCAAGACTGGTGCGGTCAAATGGACAGGCAGTCGTGTCGATCTTGTGTTCGGATCGAACTCTCAGCTTCGAGCGATTGCAGAGGTTTACGCGAATCGCGATGCCCAAGCGAAATTTGTAAGTGACTTTGTCTCAGCATGGACCAAAGTGATGAATCTGGATCGCTTCGACTTAGCTCCTTCCGTTCGACGCGGCATGGGTTCGATACAACAGGGACAACGATAGACGACGTCGGCAAACACGAGCTGGGCTTGAAACAGCTTAACGGACGAAGCAAACACCCACGTAACGGACAAACGAGACGTGGGTGTTTTATTTTTAGCCCCAGAACTATGCGAAGATGCTTGCCCTGCGAGGACGAGGTAGGCCCAGCCAAGGGAACGAAAAAAGCAAAGGACATCAAATGAATTTCAACTTCCAAGAAAAACGCTCGCCTAGTGCCGTGAGCGATGGTCGCCCCCGAACACACTACGACTAGCAACTGTTCCCCAAGTGTGGTCATTGTGAGCGGCAGATGCTCCCGGCGCGATCGTTAACCAGCGCCATTCGCCCTGGTGAACCATTATCACGATCCCGGTCCGGCTTTTCTCCGTCGGTAGTCAAAAAGTCAGTCCATCGACTACGGAGATTTCCACCAAGGTGACGCAACATAATTGCAACGGAGTTAACGTCGTGCGCGGGCCGCGCACTAAGCTCTGTGTCAGTTAGCTGAGCGATGGTGGCGTCAATCATTCGACGATACGAGGCTACTGTCTCGCGTATCGCATGGAGCCACAATGCTAATTCTGCAGTTGCCATTTTCCCGAAGGCCTCATTGGATCAGAAATCATTTTTCGAATGGATTGCCTAGCTGCTTGGATTCCTCTATTGCGTTGGCAACGAATCGCTGGTCTTGAATGCTCAATCGAAATAGAGGTACAGATACTTCTTGGCCATCCATCTTTCGCAGGACAACTTTGTCTTCACTCAAGCCCAAGTAGGTCGCTTCCACCTTGAAGCTTCCCGAACTGTCTGACCATGTTCGAGCCGCAGCGCTACTAACAGCTTGAGTCGGCGACGTAGGAGACTTTTCGCGTCGCTTCGGTTGTATGACTTCCTTTGGCGCGAGCTGAATCTGATTTCGCAATACGGTTGCAGGTCTTTGTCCCCAGCCACGATAACGCGTCGCCACTTTGCCGTCTGTCAGAAGTTCGGTGATTTCCGCTGCGTACCAAGTGCTTCCATGTTCTTTGATTTGCACGATCTGTCCTACAAATAAATCCGTGGCAGCATCCACCATAATCTCAGTGGACTCGACGAAGCCAGACCCTTCGTATTGTTTGTTAAGCCGATGGATCGGGTCTATTTTTTGGAGAATATTATCGGCTAAAGAAGCACAGAAATCATCAGACTTGGCGATTTTGCGAACAGCTTCAACCAATTTGGGATCGGCTTCCTGCAATTCCTTTGGCATTAGCTTGATCAATGCAGCATGTTTTTTTGTCGCGGTTGTGGACGCGAGGTCGGAGAGTAACTCCTCAAGCTCGTTTCCGATTATGGGAGTTGCTGCCGCTACCTTGAGTTCTTCTTGCAATTTCTGGGCCTTCTCTTGATTGGCTTTCGCCTCAGCTTGCATAGCAGCCAATCGTTCCACCGAAAGTTTCGAAAATTTGACTCGGATTGGGAATGTCGTGGTTGTATTTCCATCTTTGATGCTAAGCGAATACTGCATGTCCGTCCCAGAAGGCAGATTGTATTCCGTATCAAAGCTCCATGTTCCCTTGCCTGTCATTTGAAACGACTCGCGATCACCGGTATCCGGCGTCTTGAGTTCGAACGTCTTTTCGATGGTCACAATACCTGATTCCGTACGCAAGATCGAATAGCTCGCAAGTTCTGACGCAGATTGCATATGCTCAGCGGTTTGAAATGCAAATGGGCCGAAGGGACGCGCCATGAATCGCAAATCGTTCGATTCTTCGGAGATGGAAACGCCCGAATCACTTTTCCAAGTTGATTGTTTGTCTTTGGGCAGTTGCTCAAATGGTATCAACGATAGATTGCCCAGAAGAAAAGGGAGCTGAGACGAACCATCCAGCGTCAGAACTTGCCCTGAACGCGTCAAGCTGATCACATTTTTGGAGTGGACTTTGCCGGAAAAACTGTTCCTTGTGAAGATGTTTGGGATGCTGGGGAAACGAGGGAAGTTTCGCCCAAAATCTTGCTCACGATTTGTGTTCGGTTTGGTTTGCTCAACGAGACCACCTTGAAACCTCAATCGAATGAATTGGTCGTTGACCATGGTGACCTCGTAATTCACGATTCCGTTGTAGGTAATCAAATTAGCCGAAGTATCGATCTGAATATCGTACTCGTAGGAGGCCTTCTGACCCTTCTTCAAATCGTACTGCAGTCCTTGACCCAAAGAACATTCAACATGGCTAACGAAGATCGCCAATGCTCCAAATAGGATAGGGAGAAATCGATGCATACGAACAACCGGTAAAGAGGCGAGGATGTTTGGCTTGGACCCAAAGCAAGCAACATCGTTATGATAATCGCAACGGCGGTTTTCGCCAAGTTCTTGGTCAGGAACGAGCATTCGCACAGGACCTCGCGGTCAAGTCACTCTCGGCAAGTTCGGCAAGACTGACCTACGCATAACCCACCGTTGATTATCCGCAAAAGAACGTCTGACTATTATTAAATCTCGTTGTGCGTAGGCCGAGTCACGCCGCCGGAAATCGGCTAGCGCCTCAGGCTCGGTAAGCTCCCAACTTTTTTCATTCGTACAGGTAGAAATTTTTCTTTTTTTAATAATAACAACGATTTGCATCCATGCCGGACTGATAAGCTAAAGTGACTATTCTAACCCCATAAAAAGGCCAACCCGACGACATGGCATCGCGATCTGTGAGTTTGTGGATTGATCAAATGAAAGCGGGCGACCGCGAGGCGACGGAGAAACTTTGGGGCCGGTATTTCAAACGGCTCATGGGTTTGGCCCGGAAGAGGCTGGAAAATCAGCCTCGGCTCAGAGCCGATGCGGAAGACGTGGCGCTAAGTGCGTTTGACAGTTTCTTTCGCGGTGCCGAAAAAGGTCGATTTCCCCTTTTGAACGACCGCGATGAGTTGTGGCACTTGCTGGTAACGATCACCGCGAGGAAGGCTCAGCGGTTGGTTCGAGATCAAACGCGACTGAAACGTGGCGGCGGAAAGGTGCTCGGCGAATCGGCGGTTTTCCTGCCAGACGAGAACGGCAACGAGCGGCCGGAG
>JANLUJ010000381.1:0-12218 GCA_031363425.1 Pirellula sp. | reverse complement strand
CAATGCCCGAAGCGGTTGGAGATAGTACAACGAAAGCGTTTTCACCGAGCGCCTTCGACTGGTCCAAACCGATTTCTGGAGGTCCCCTTTCCCATGGCTTCGACTATTACTTCGGAGACGATGTCCCCAACTTTCCACCTTATGCTTGGTTTGAAAATGACCGTGTGATTACGACCCCAAGCGAATCGCTAAAGATCACGCCGCAGACAGCGGAAGGAAACTGGGAATCGAGACCAGGCCCAATGACACCTGGTTGGGATTTTTACGCAGTTGTGCCGAGACTCCGGCAGCAAACGGTCGAGTGGATCGGAAAACAGAAAGGCAAAGCCGAGCCATTCTTTCTTTATGTTCCATTCAATTCACCTCACGCGCCTATTGTTCCATCCAAAGAATATCAGGGCAAATCCAATGCGGGTGGCTATGGGGACTTCATGGTCCAAACGGACGATTGCGTAGGACAAATTCTAAAGGCGATAGAGATCAACGGTTTTGCCGACAACACGATCGTCATCTTCACGGCAGACAATGGTGCCGAGCGATACGCATATGAGCGTCTGAAGAAGTACCAGCATCGCAGTTCTGGCCCACTGCGGGGACTCAAACGGGACCTATACGAAGGCGGACACCGCGTGCCGTTCATCGTGAAGTGGCCAGGCATTGTCAAACCAAATACAGTTAGCGATGCACTTGTTAGCCAGATCGATCTCATGGCAACCATCGCCAATATCGTCGGCTATGATCTCCCCGCCAACTCAGCACACGATAGTCACAATCTATTGCCTGTGTGGAAAGATAACGCACCAAGTCCAAGGCGCAGTGTCGTTCACAACACCAATGCAAGCGCATACGCTATTCGGCATGACAATTGGGTGCTAATCGCTAACAAAACCGGTGCGCATTCGGCTGTTCCAGCATGGTTCGACGAAGAGAACGGTTATGTCAAAAACAAATATCCTGGGGAATTATATGATTTGAACAATGACCTCGCTCAAAAGAAAAACCTCTACGCCGAATACCCGGAAAGAGTCGAAGAACTAACGGCCCTGCTCGAACAAATCCGCGCCAAGGGCCAAATTCACCCTTGAAGCAGGAATTCGGCCGACGAGAGTCCATGCGATTCGTGTTGGCTAGTCTGATCGGAATTCTTTCGCATTTTACGTGGCGTGCGAAATGACCAAAGGAAGATTCCGAACGTAGCGAGTCCAAAGGAAGTCAAGCTCGACAGCTCCGGCACCGAAGTCAAACGAACATGGTCCAGCTGGAGAAAGCCTGGCCCCCTACTCGGTTCAGGAATAACCGCATCGAAGGAGATACGTACATTTTGGCCGTTGAATGGACTCAAATCAACTCGTCCCCCAAGGCTGCCCGTGTCGAGGTTTTTGGACCCGCCAAGAGCTCTTAAAACTTCGTTTGTGGAAAGCAAATTGAATGTGCCTGCTTGATACACGTTAAGACTGAACGTTCGGTCTAAACCTCCTTGTTCGAGGAAGAACCAGCTCGCTCGGTAATCAAATTCTAGAAAGCGTGAAGAAGTATCCACTGCACCAATATCTTGGAAAATTCGGATTACGCCACTTGGAATTCCGTCAAAACCATGTGTAGCAGAGAACACTCCGTCGGTCGCTTGAGTAGTGAAGAAACCAGAATTGTATCCATTTGGACGAACGGTTAACGGACGGTATGGAAAAGCAATATCCGCTAGACCCCATCCATCGAAGTTGCCAGATTCGAAACTCCCGTTCGAAATGATTGCAGCCTCAGCCGCTGTCATAGACAATTCCAAAAAAAGCGCCGCAATTATAATTCTTTCAACGATGTGTCTTTTTCTCATTATCATTTCCTTCAAGATAGGTGTGATTCCTGAGCGGTCACACAAAAAAAGGAATCGCAAAACGCATGCCAGTGGAAGCGAAACGAAGGCGCAAAGAAAGAATTATAATTCCTAGCAGTTTTCGGTCGTCCCAATGAATGAAACCGAGGCTCCTGAAACTACCGGTAAGCGAATCGTTTTTTGAATTTGGTTACTAAGTCTAGCTTCTTTGTCGTTCAGAACAGTTGTGAGACGGCATGGCACAGGAATAGTGCCAATTACGAGCAGGAACACAATCGGACTAACAACTGTACATGGCGACTATTCTATCCTCATCGCAGTCGACCTTTACCCTCCGATTTGGTACATGGCACGATCTGGCGGTTGAAAATCGCTCGACGAAATGCCATGCGATGCAAACTTGCTTGAGATGCACTTCGAAGCGATCTCATGGATCTGTTCATCGCTTGCATTGCGTTCGCAGGCGGCTTTAAGATCCCATTCCTCGCGACCGAAAAGGCAGTTCCGCAGTTTTCCGTCCGCTGTTAAACGTATTCGATTGCATTCTTGGCAAAAGGGCTTCGATACTGGGTCGATGAAGCCGACTCCGCCCTTGCCATCAGCAAAGCCAAAGTCGCTTGAAGGTTGCGCAGGGTCTGCTCTCGCCAGCGGCGTAAGCGGACCAAAATACCTTTCCAGATACGAGCGAAGCTCGTTGCCGTTTACCACCTGTTCCTGACTCCATTGCCGATCCGCATCCAACGGCATGAACTCGATGAATCGAATAAATAGATTGCGATGGCGAGCGAACTCAACTAGTGGGACGCAGTCTTGTAAGTTGATTTCTCGAAGTACCAAAGCATTGAGCCTGACTTTCAATTTGCTTGCAACGGCCGCGTCAATTCCAGCGAGCACGTGATCCAAGCCATCTCGACGCGAGATCTGCTTGAACGCACTTTCTCGCAACGTGTCGAGTGAAATATTCACATGCGTTAAGCCGGCTTCACTAAGTGATGCAACTTTGTCTGCCAGCAACATCGCATTGGTCGTCATCGCTATCTGTTGAAGGCCAGGAATCGCAGCGAGCATCGCAACCAATTGTTCCAAATGCGGACGCATGAGCGGCTCGCCGCCGGTCAATCGTACTTTCCGCACACCCGCCCGACTCAAAACCGAAACGACTCGAACAATCGAATCGTATGTCAGCAAACGATGTTGTGGTAAGAATCCTTTTACGGTCTCAGGCATGCAGTAACGGCATCGAATGTTACACGCGTCCGTAACGCTGATACGTAGTGAATCATGAACTCGACCAAACGTGTCGATCAGCGCGGGCAAGCGATCGGTATGCTCAACAGACGTTGCTGGCTCGATTTTCGAAATCATGGTGTACCTGTCGGGTGAATCCACTTGGGTGGTTGAGCGGCAAACCATTCCTTCTTCCATATGGGGACTTGCTTTTTTAGTTCGTCGATCAGCCATTTGCCTGCTTCAAAGGCCTCGCTCCGATGCGGTGAACCAACGATAACCGCAACACTAGGTTCCTTGATCTCGACTCGACCAAGTCGATGCACGAGAGCGACGGTACGAATTGGCCATCTTTCGCAGGCGATCCTCTCCAATTCCTCCATCTTAGCTACTGCCATTTCACGATACCCCTCGTATTCGAGGTACGCCGTCTCGGTCCGCCCCGTGTCGGTGTTTCCCGTCCAGCGGCGAGTTGTCCCCAAAAACAAGACGGTTGCTCCACATTCTTCATTAGCCGAATCCGACAATAACTTTTCAATCGGAATGGGGCCATCCACTAGTTCGACCATATCGGGAGTTTACTTCTGTTTGTGACATTGCACGACTTCTGTTTGTGACATAGCACGACGCGCAAGCTAGTGAATCGCTCCAATCAACAACAAAACTTAGCTGGTGACCGCAGGCTCGAATTGCAGCGAAATATATTGGCTATTCGCAATATCGAGACCTCTCTAGTTTAGCCGATTGACGGATCGCTGTCATTTGCATAGCACCTCTTTCCTATCACCCAAACTCCGAATGGACATTCCTCCAGTAAGGTTTAACACTTTTTTGAAGCCGCTACTCCTGAGCCACGAAGCTGCCACATGCGCACGTTTGCCCGAATGGCAAACAACAACCGTGGTTCGATCTGGATCCAGTTCGCCTAAATGCTCTGGGAAAGAATCCACTTCGATCGAAAGGGCCCCCGCCAACGGCAGCTGCTCCCGCTCCGAAGCCGTTCTGACATCGACAATTTGAACATCTGTTAAATCTACGTCTGGCAAAGCCAGCTCTGGCATTCCATCCAAGTCGTTGCAGGCTGTGAATGCCGCCATGTGGATTGGATCTTTAGCGCTGCCGAACGGGGGGGCATATGCAAGATCAAGTTGAGCTAAGTGGTGAACGGTAGCGCCAAAGTGCATCGATGTTGCTAAAATGTCGATTCGCTTGTCGACCCCATCGCCACCCACCGCTTGAGCACCAAGCAACTTGCCGTCAACCGGCGAATACAGAATCTTGAGCTGCATCGATTGAGCTCCGGGAAAATACGAAGCATGATGTGGCGCTTGGACGATCGCGGTACGAAACTCGATCCCATTTGCAAGTAATCCGCGTTCGTTCAGTCCCGTGCACGCCGCCGTTAGGTCAAAAACTCGCACGATGGATGTCCCGAGCACTGGCCCCATCGGCTCACTCTTTCCGGTCGCTGCATGCGTTCCCGCAATCCGCCCGGAACGATTGGCTGGCCCGGCAAGTGGATTAAGTCCACGATTGCCCGTAATTCCGTTTTCGTATTCAACGATATCGCCGACCGCGTAGATATTCGGGTCAGAAGTCTGCATGAATGCGTTAACTTGCACGCCGCCTTCTTTGCCAAGCAGCAGGCCACATTGCGACGCGAGCGCCGTCCGAGGTCTTACGCCTGCTCCGATAATCAACAAATCTAGAAATACAACGTTTCCGTCCTTAAGAGTTGCGGACACGGCTCTACCGTTGTCGAGATTCAGCGAGACGATTGGATTGCCAAGTTGCAATGCGACCGATTTGGATTCGATATGATTCTCGACTATTTTGGCAAAGAGGCGATCCATCCTCGCAAGGATTTGCGGGTCTCGCTCGATCAGCGTGACGTTGATGCCGCGTCGATGCAGCTGCTCGACTACCTCAAGTCCGACGAAACCGCCGCCGACAACGACGGCATTGGCAACCGATGCGTTTTGCATCCTAGACATAATCCCATCCATGTCAGCCAATGTCCAAAGATGGAATGCATTGCTTGGCATGGGAACGCAGTAGTCCGGAACGTTGGGCTCGGCCCCAGTTGCCAAGATCAATCGATCATAGTGCAGCGTTGACATCTCTCCGGAATCGCGATCGATCACGCTGAGTGTTTTTCCCAAACGATCAATTTGAACGGCGTCGCATTTGGTTTTGACATGAATGCGAAAGCGATTCCAAAACAGCTCTTTCTTTGCGACGATCAAACTTTGGCGTTGCTCGATTTCGCCGCCGACATGGTAGGGCAAGCCACAGTTGGCAAACGAAACAACCGAGTTGCGTTCGAGCATTAGGATCTCTGCGTCCGCATTGAGACGTCGTGCTCGAGTTGCGGCAGACGCTCCACCCGCGACGCCACCGACCACAATGATGCGAAGCGGTTTATTTAGCTCTTCCAAAATGTCGACTCCTCAGAGGGAACGGGTTCCAGGACTCAAGGCCCAGTCCTTTTGAGTTGAACCTTTTTTTTCGATTCAACAAGGGACCGCACCCGAGACGTTCACAATCGAACTACAACTTTGCCGAAATGCTGGCCGCTGGCCAAATACTGGAATGCGGCGGGAGCGTCGTCCATCTCGAATACACGATCGATGATCGGCACTAGATTCTGGCGTTCGAGGAAATCATTCATAGCGACGAATTGGTCTCGAGGCCCAACATAGATTCCGTTGAGCTGCACGTTTTTTGCAAGGAGCGGAAACAGGCTAGTTGACGGCGCACCAAAGCCCGTCAAAACTCCAATCAAGGCGATATGGCCGCCTGGAGCTACGGCTTTCATCGATTGTTCAAGCGTACCCGGACCCCCCACTTCAACAACATGGTCTACACCTTGACCTCCCGTGGATTTCGATACCTCATCAGCCCACTGCGGCTCTGATCGGTAATTGATTGCATAGGCAGCCCCAAGCACCTTGGCTTTACGAAGTTTTTCGTCGTCGCTCGATGTAATGATTACTTCGGCACCCATTGAGCTAGCAATTTGCAAAGCGAAGATCGACACACCGCCGGTGCCAAGGCAAAGTACCCTTTGGTTGCTTTGCAGATTTCCTCGACAGACGAGCGCGTACCAAGCCGTTAGCGCTGCGCATGGGAGTGTCGATGCTTGTTCATAATCCATGTGGCTTGGGATTCGAACGACGCCAGTTTCTGGGAGGCACACTGTTTCTTGTAGCATGCCATCTAGAGTACCTCCGAGGTCGTTTTTATGGTGCCGCATTTCAAATCGCCCTGATTGCCAAGTTTGAAAGAAAGTGCCTGCAACTCTATCTCCAATCTTCCACTGCGAGACCTCATTGCCGCATGCTATGATTTCTCCGGCGCCGTCGGAAGTTGGTACGCGGCCATCAACATTCCTTCCGGCCAGGTTTTTCCAAGCGATGATATCGCGATAGTTTAGCGATACCGCTCGAACGCGAACAACCACCGATTTCGGTGGAATGGTGGAGTGCGAAATGCTGTTCCGACTCTCGGATTTCAAGTCAAAGGTGGTCTGATTGGTTCGAAAAACCCATGCATTCGAGGTCACGGTAATAGAATCCTAGAAAAAGAGTCGGGATTGGCTTGCTGCGCCGTTGGGCTAGGATATGCTTTTAATCGAAGTTTGTCTGGAGGGTAGGCGAATGGCTAGCGGCTTCATTGGAAATGAAGTGCCCCGTAAGGGGTTGCGGGTTCGATCCCCGTGCCCTCCGCTTAGAAAGTTTTTGTCAACAAGGGACACAGTGTCAGTTCCCTTTGTTTTGCTTGGAGATTGGGCGATTGCAGAATCAAACGGGTCAGGCCTCTTTGATGGGAAAGAGTAAGCGTGGGAACTTCGTTGGGGTCAGATCCGAATGGCACTGGTACTTTGACGTAAGTCCTTCATTTGTAGTCCTTTTTGTATTCTGCAAACGAAAAGGTGCCAGCCACCGTTTCGATCGCATGAGCAATGAATTAGCTGGTCTTTCGCATTCTCTAAAGCGCTCGAATGGAATCGTGTTTGAAGTAGTGGCGTCTCTCATGCGAAGTTGATGATTGAGATTGATTGGTTGCTTCAACCTGTTCGTGTAACCGTTTACCACCGCGCAGAACAGGCGGCGACACAACGGCGTTTAACGAATAAAGATCCGCTGTCGACGCCGCACGTGCTTGGTCCCTGACCGGGTACCGTTCTTCCTCCCGCCTCCAGTCTGACCCGGCACCTAAAAAAGAAAAATTCTTTGGCTCTTGCACCCTGATACTGCGTTGGCAAGCGTTCTCGAGGCCGAAGAACGGTAGCAATACGAAGCCATTCTTCGCGCACTAAACTTCGTGGCGGTCCTGCAAGCCAAAGCAAAACATATAGCCGAAGAAGCCAATGGCTCATGATGTACATCTATGGTTGCACTTGCCCCGACCACCAACGAAACACCTGCTTGGGATGTCCTCGACACATTCCCAAGACTGCTCGAGCACGCGAGGCAAAAACCACTCTGTGCACCGAAGCACCCATGCTTAAGTCTCGAAGTCGCATTCCACAATCTGGCACTCTCATTTATTGGCGGCCGCCAAAGCTGCAAGGGCGATATTGAGGGCAATATCGAGCGGCAGTTCACACGAACGGTTCAGGTATTTTCTTATTTGCGAATGCGGGTAATTATTTCATTGAGGTCGAGACCCAGAATAAAATCCTTGATCCCATCATTGCCGACTCCATCGAGGTTTGCGAAGTACCAGTCCAAGCCCGAGCCTCCGTTCAGTGTATTTCCAACGCCATCATCACGAACGGTATTCGAATTCAAAAGCAATCCGGCGTTGTATTTCCCGTTGGGTGCCACCGCGCCAACTGCACTGCCCTGTAGGTTTGCGACACGTTGCAGGAAGGATTCATCATTGCGTCCCCATTCGCCAAGAATCGACATCAACGAATCGACATCGCGGTCGAAGTCGGTTACACCGGAGATCAAGATGTCTTCTCCACTCAAACCGAATAACTCATCTCGCCCAAGTCCTCCGATGATAATGTTCCGGCCTGACCCACCCACCAACTCATCGTTACCATCGCCACCGACTAAGACGCTTGGGCCTCCCCCAGCTTCAATCTCAGCGTTGCCCCCAACCCCTGCCATCAACAATGCAGGCAATGCGACCTCTCGCTCCACTTCGATCTCATCACCACCACCTCCACCCATTACGATTAGGCGAGTCAGCCCAGCCGTCGGAGTCGAATAGTTGATTGCCAAAGTATTGATGCGAACGCGTGTTGAGCCATGTTCATCTTCGACTTCAATTTCATCAGCTCGCGTAGTACCGACTGCCAGCAATGTGCCGTCACTCAATCGATTCACTCCGACATCGTCATTGACTATCGTTCCTTTGCCCGTAGCTTGAGCAAGCGTTACGCCGCGGCTCGAGGCCAATAGATTGGACAAGTTGACGAAGAACGTGTCATCTAGTTCTGCCAGATTGTCTCCAAGAACTTGAAGGGCGATGGTTTTGGTTTCGCCTGCCGTTCCAAGGAAATGTAGCACGCCGCTTGCGGAGCGATAATCGCTATCAACAATGGCAATTCCTGAACTGGTCGCGAAATTGACATCGACCGGTACATCGACAGCCTTTGAAAGTGTTACGCTGAAGACAAAGCTGGATGCCTGCCCGGCATTGCCCTCGACTTGACGGACACTGTTGATAGTCAGTGTTGCGAAGTCATCATTGAGAATGGTGCCTTTGCCTTGACGAGCGATCGTGACTGCACGACCTGAACTGCTAAGTTGACTGAGCAGCAGTTGGAAGGCTTCGTCCAGTTCAACAGTGGTGTCCCCATTGACCGTTACAGCGATCGTTTGGGCCAGTGCCCCCGCTGGAAGACTGACCGATTGATTGAAGGTCTGATAGTCACTCGGTGCCAAGGCCGTACCATTCGCCGTAGCAGCTTGAACGGTCAACGCAGCATCCAAGGGCAGCGAAGTGCTGAGCGTAAATAAGAATGTGGTCACCCCGTTCGATTCCGACTGCGCTACGTCGTTCAGAGATAGTACTGCGCTGTCGTCATTGACAATCGTGCCAGTCGCTTGACCGCGAACGAAAGTTACCGAACGACCCGAGGCTGCCAAGTTGGACAGTGTCAGCAAAAAGCTCTCATCCAGTTCGACGATGTTATCGCCGTTGACGACAACCGATACCGTAGTAGAGGTCGAGCCCGCTGGCAAAATCACAGCGGCATTCCGAAGCGATAGGTAATCATTTTTTCCAGCACCGGAACCACCGGCAATGGCCGTGCCATCTTGAGTGTTCGCACTCAGACTGGTTGCCGTATCGATAGGCGCGGAACTGTTGACGTTGAAAACAAAGGTAGTTACACCACCGGTTTCCACCTGAAGGATATCGCTGATGCTGATGTTCGCCACGTCGTCATTGACGATCCTGCCGGTCGCTTGACTACGAGCGAGTGAAACAGCGCGGCCATTGGTCACCAAACTGGCGAGATTGAGCAGGAAGGTCTCATCCCCTTCTACGATGTTGTCGCCGTAGATGGTTACTGAGATCGATTGCGATGTGCTATCGGCAGAGATTGTTACCAACTGGGCAGTCAATCCCAGATAGTCGATACTACCGATCCCGGTTCCGCTGGTCGTGGCACTTCCCTCAGTTGTTGTCGCGGACAGACTGATAGGCGTGTCGATCGGGGCCGTCGAGGTGAGTGTGAAAATCAATGCGTTGCCGCCGTTGCCCTCGGCTTTGCGGACGTCGCTGATCGATAGAATCGCATTGTCGTCGTTGTCGATCGACCCGATAGCTTGGCTACGTTCGAGCGTGATCGTGCGACCGCTGGCTACGATGTTGAGCAGTTTCACCATAAAGGACTCGTCGAGTTCGACGGTATCATCGCCATTGACTGTCACGCTTAACGTCTGACTGGTCGCACCAGGCGCGAAGGTCACCAGTTGAGAAAGTGCTTGATAGTCACCACTGGCTGCCGTTGCTGATCCATCTGCGGTTGATACAGTTACTGAAACCGGCACATCCGATGGAAACGACAAATTCAAGGTAAACGCGAACGTCGAAGTATTGCCAGAACTCGATTCGATCTTCTTCACATCGCTGATCGATAAGGTGGCTGTGTTGGTGTTCTGAATCGTGCCGGTCGCTGTACTCGATGGAACTACGATATTTCGCGAGCTAGCTTGAAAATTCGACAGGCTTCCGATCATTGTTTTATCGAGTGTCACGATGCCGTCATCGAGAATGGGAACCGAGATAAACTTAGGGCCTGTCTCACCTGGAGCAAAGTTCATGATGAAGCCACTGACTGATTGGTAGTTGATCCCGACTTGGGCTGTCCCGCCGGGAGCCGTATCGAATTGGATCGAGACAGGTGCATCGACTGGGTTCGAAAGCAATACTTGATAGTTCAGCATGTGGCTTGCATTGTTTTCACCTACCGTTCCGCCAATCAATTGGATCGTCGCTTGGTCGTCGTTTGCGATGATGCCCGTTGCCAGCGACGCTCCGAGTTGAACTGGTAACGTACTTGTGAGCTGGCTGACCAATGCAATGACTGTTTCGTCGAGTTCGACGACATTGTCGCCAATCGTCGAAATATTGACCGTTACGGTGGTTTGACCCGGTGCAAACGTGACAAGACCGCTGAAAGGCAGGAAGTCAATCCCCGACATCGCGCTGCCCGTAGACAAGGTCGCAACGTTGGTTGTTACGATCGCATCGACCGGATTGGATAGGGTCAGTGTGAATGACAACGCTCCAGACTCAAGTGTCGAACCACCTGTGATGTTCAAGACGGCGATGTCGTCATCGATGATCGTACCAGTCGATTGACTGTTACCAAGCTGAACGCTCAACGAGGATGCGTTCAGATTGCTGATTGCGACCGCGATCGACTCGTTGGCTTCCACTCGATTATCATTCACGATTGGGGCCGTCACAGTTTGAGTCAGCGATCCGGCCGCGATGGTTACCAAAACATTGCTTTGCGGCAGGAAATCGATGCCAGCAGTTGCCGTGCCTGACGTGAGTGTATTGAAGCTGACAGTCACATCCTTAGCCACCGGATTATCAAGGCTGATCGTGAAGACCATCAACCCAATGGCTTCCTGGGATGTAGTGCTGCGGATGCTGATCGTTGCACTGTCATCGTTGGTGAGTACAAGCTTGGATGTGGGTTGCAAAACGCCACTCTTGCCGCCCGCCCCAAAGTTCCCGAGCGACAGGTTGATGGTCTTGTCTGCCTCGACCACTTTGTTGCCGATGATCGGAATCGAAATCGTCTTGATCGTTTCGCCTGGCATAAAACGAAGCGATATGGAATTGCCGGTATAGTCTCTAACCGCAAGTGTATTTGCACCTGGTGCGAGCAAGACACCCACAGTGGATTCGATGTTGGTATTGCCGGACCGAATCACTTGTACGACATTCGACAGACTGTTCGCGTTCCCTTCGGAGATCGTGTAGGACGATAGCCCAAAGTTGTATTCAGGCGTTCCGATGATATTCACCGGGAGGCTTCCCGCGTTGGCATGGAGTCCTTGTTCATCGACCAAATCGACAACGATGGAAGTGTTGCCAGTCGATGAATAGATATGCGTGAACTGTCTTCCAGTCGCCGCAACTTGGGCCGCAGTGAAAGTACTGGTGGTGCCGTCTCCCCAGCGGATGGTGGTCTGCGAAACGGTTTCCATGCCGGGATCAACGACATCTCCAAGCGCGATGGTGAACGGAGATCCGACGACGGGGTTTGCGGAAGCCGAAATCGTCAGAGTAGGAGCCGTATCGCCAACCGGCAAGAGGATGGCTGACGAGGAATACTGCGAAGTTGACGAAATACTGCTGACGACGATTCGGTACGAGGTAGTTGGACTACCATGACGGTACACATGTTCGAAGCTGGCCGTCAGCACTGGCAGCGGACGTCCACTCGAATTGGTTGCGTTGCCTGTCGAGAAAGTTTCGATGCCATCTCCCCAATCGATTCGCCATGAATTGATCAGGTGACTTTGCCCCGGATCGATCGATTGGACTTGCAATCCAACTTTGGCACCTTCGTTGACTGGACCGACGTTGATCAAGTTTGCCGTGACGATTGGCACTTGTTCAAGGACTTGGACCAACTTGGCTTCGCCGCTCAAGGTTGTCCAAGTGCCCGAGTTAT
>JANLUJ010000299.1:0-17510 GCA_031363425.1 Pirellula sp. | reverse complement strand
CATGCACCTCTTCCACACTGGGTATGGCATGCAAACGTACGTCGACGGAGCGTTGCTAGTGGACAGAAGATTTCCAGTCGAAGAAAGGCGCGTTTGTGAAATGTCGTCGGCTCGGACAATCCTGTTCACCAACTGTGGAATTGCCATGGTTGAAACCGAATTCTTCGAATCCGACGAGCTCGCTACTTCAACGGTATCGTCCTCATTGGATTCAACATCAAAGGTGGTTTCAGAATCTGAATCTGCCGTTGGACGACCGCTGTCAACGGACTTGGACCGAGTTTCATGACCGGAATAAGTGAATATCTCGGCGTCAATATTTACGCCTTGTCGACTCGCCGCATGAATGATTGAATTGAGTACAACTCTTGCACCATGCAACTCCGTCATCGGGAGGAGCACTCCCAGCCCGCCTTTGATAAGAATGCCTTTTTCGTCGGTCAATCGCAATCGATTGTGGAGAATCTCCCCCAGAACCACAATCGCACTTGCTGAATGCTTCCTTTGGCTGTTCTTAAGTTGGATCACGATGAGTGCGAAGAAATGACCATGCCGATCACATCGCATTCTTTCTTTAGCTAGAACCAACTCCATGGCTTTGGATGAAAGAAGCCATTTGGACGATTTAAGTCGTCGCTTCATCTCTTTTGAATTGGAATCAGCCATTGTCTATCCTGTTGATAATCATGAGTCTATAGGCAACCGGCAGACTGAAAAGTACCAGTAGCACGGCGCGCGAGCTAGTGAATTGGAAGCTGGAATCACTAGCTTGCGAGTCTTGCTAGGTACGGTTAAACCTGCCGATCGCTTTATTCACCAGGTGAGTGCCCAGAGTCTCCACTTTGCAAATCACCCAGACTGGAGAGTCACCTGAAATTCGACTGAGCATTATCATCGCTTGGGTGGGTTAGATTGCGAGTGACATTCAGCGGAAAAAACTGAAAATCCATAATTAAAAGACGGAGATTCGGCTGGCCACACCAAGACAAAACGCAACCAATTCAATTCAGTCCGATGCCCAATTCCCTCAACTTTGGACCAGTTATAGTGGAAAAAAAGGCACCATTCAAGGCACCCCTGCCGGTCTTGCTACCGCTCCGCATCGAGTGTTGCCTCGTTAGCCGTGCCCGTCATTTCGGTTCCGCCACCGCTTCGAGACCGAACGGCTGACGCAAAACTGTCGGGCAATCGCATTACCCAAAGTACAACTACCCACAGCATGCTGACCACCGCCAAAAGTGCTATCAGGGCGACAAGTCCTTCGCGAACCAACCTATTCCCCATGGATGCGACTGGGGCTGTAATGGCATCCGCTCGCTCCTGTACGAGCACCCAAAGATCCGTTCGCTCTCTCGATTCGGAAACTTTTCGCGAAATATCGACGCGTTGCATGGCGGCAATCCATTTCTCTCCGAATTCTTTGCCTTGTGGATCCTTTGAAACAGGATCGATGTACTGGAGCGTTCCTCCATCTTTGAGTGTTTTAAACATATCTTCCTCGATTTGGAATTGAATCCCTTGTTGGTCTACCGAGGAACTTGCGGCTGCCATCTTCCTAAAAATAGGGTGTTGCAAAATGACGCCTTCGCGTGCGCCTGCGTGGCCATCGACTAAGACGGCGAATCGATTTTTGTGACTTGGCGTTCCGTCAGGAGAATCCTTCTCGTCATCCGCGGAAAGCAACTCAAAATCGCTAAGGTTGATGGTCAAAACGAGCAAGCCCTCGACCAACTCGGGTTCGTTGTCTGAGGTGTCGCTTGTGTCTTTCGTTCGCCGCACGGAAATGGGTGTCGAAACCGCAATCTTATTTCTATTGGTCGTCTTCGATTTAAAGGGAACACTGACCTGTGAAGATGTGGTTCGAGGAATATTGCGACGTGGTGTCGTCTCGGGCAGATCCCGAGACTGTCCAGAAAAATAACTACGGAAAGCAACATTCGCACCAATGGGATTAGAAATGCGATCTGAGGGAAACGCTCCAGCTAGCATAGTGCCAAACCGATCCGTAACAAACATACTGTCAAAGCGAGTGGGTTTTTGCGAACTACCGATTTGCAATTTGATTTCATCTAAACGTTTGTCCAGATACTCCTCCAATTTGATTCGACTAGCGAGCGCTCCCAGTCTCGCTTGGCTTTCAGGCGGTGTTCGGTCGGTAGCCAAGTCATGTAGCATTTCAACGCCCGCTTCATCTACGCAGCTCAAGAAACGCGTTTCGAGATCGGACAGGGAAGCATCCTCTTCGATCAACTTAAAAAGAGATGCCATCTCGGATTCGAGTGTTCTCGCCGCAAACTTGGCCGCAAACAAATTGCTTTGCAATACCGATTTCTGCAACTTATCGGACAACTCGCTAGTTGCTAACGTCACACCGCGCCGTGCAAATAGCCCCATCACAGCCAGCAACAAAATGGGCCCTACGATCCCAAGCAACATGAGCGGTCGACGCATTCGAGCCATCTGCCTGCGTTCGATCGCCGCCAGCACCTGCTGAACGTTTGCAAAGCGATCCTCTGGTTTCTTAGCGATGCAGCGATCGATTATACCTACTAGCCATCGATCCATCCCGCGAACTCGCTGATGAGCTCTAGGGAAATGGCTTTTGAAAATCGTATCGCGATAGCGTTTGAGTCGCTCCGGCAAACTGGCAGCGGTGTCCAAAGTTGTTACCGTATCCGGCGTCTTGTAGGGCGGACTTCCGACGATCATGCAATAGAATATTGCGCCCAAGGCATACACATCCCAACGTGCATCCGGCACCGCGTTGAGGTCGGCTTGCTCCGGCGCCATGTAAAAAAGCGTTCCTAGCGAGGGAGTCTGTTCGTTGGACAAACGACTCTGCCCGAAGTCAGCTAGACGCGGCAACCAATCCTGGTCTAACAGTACGTTGGCTGGCTTGAGATCGCAATGCAGCACCCCTTTTCCGTGCGAGTGATTTAGACCCATCGCTATATCGGAAAAAAGTTCCACGGCCTTTGAGGGCGCCATGGCCCCTCGCGCTCGAATCAAATCGTCAAGCGAACCGTTTTCTAAGTATTCCATCACATAGTATGGCGGCTCAGAATCCCAGCCAACTTCGAGCACTTGTACGATATAGCGATTGCCAGCCATGCTAACGAGGTTCTTCACCTCGCGCGTTAGCGATGACCAGTTGACGCCCGATCGGTGCAAATAAAATTTGATCGCAACCGTTCGTCCTGTGTTGAGGTTGTTTCCAACCCAAACCTGACCAAATGCCCCTTGTCCCAATAGCCGATCCAGTCGATAGCCAGGCACTTGGGCAGGCGGGACAGTTGCGCGTAGGCTGAGCTCTTCGGCTCGCATTTGCTCGCCGACGGTCTGATTCAGGGTGTTGTCGATTGGATTGGGATTAGAGACTAGCGTCAAAGCAATATGTCGAGAGAAGAGACCTATTGGAAATTCTAGACTTCTCATTTTAAGCAAAAACGGCCTGTTAGTCCCTAGCGAAGCCTTAAATTATCCAAGTATTGTGGCACGGTGGTCCCCAACGTGATTCGGCCCGGAAACGTTGGTTCTGTTGAAGTCCCCAACCGATAGTAGGCCCCTTGCATTGCCTACCAGGCCTGGCGAGTGTTCGTACGTAGGTAGGCAGCATCCGGAACATAACTGTCCTGGCAGACAGTGCTAGCGCCGGACCGGATGCTGGCAGCATCCGCCACGATGCTAGCTTCGGACTGAGACGGGAACCGGCGTGCTCTTTGTTAGAGTCCGTATGATCTGGGTCGTATCGACGCCGTCCCCAATCGCGCGATGGTTGACGATGATTCGGTGACGAAGGATCGGAATTGCAACGGACATCAGGTCATCCAAGATGGGCGCCGTTCGTCCCTCCAAGAGCGATCTCGCTTTGGCGGCCAAAACTAAATTCTGACTGCCGCGCGGTCCGGCACCAAATGCCACGTAGTCATCGATCATCTTATTTCCGCCCCCAGGACGCGTACCCGAACAAAGGGATACGGCGAAATCAGCAATGTGTTCCGGCACTGGCACACTTCGGACGGCTGATCGCAACTCAAGAAAGGCTTCTCGCGTTAATTTGCTTTCCGCTATCGTTGTTTGATGGCCCGTTGTTTTCATCACGATTTCTTTTTCATGTGCATGGGACGGATAGCCAACATGGATCTCCATCATGAATCGGTCAAGCTGGGCTTCCGGTAAAGGATATGTTCCCTCTTGCTCGATCGGGTTCTGTGTTGCAACAACGAGAAATGGCTCCTCCAATGGATACGTCACGCCGCCCACGGTGACATGCCGTTCGGCCATCGCTTCGAGCAATGCGCTTTGCGTCTTTGGGGCAGCTCGATTGATTTCGTCTGCCAAGACCAAGTTTGCAAATACAGGTCCTTTCCGAAACTGAGTACTCATCTCATTGGTCTGCGCATCGCGTCCAAGCAGTTCGTAACCAGTGATATCGCTTGGCATCAAATCCGGCGTAAATTGGATTCGAGAAAACTTCCAATGGAAGGCGTTAGCAAGGCTCTTGACCATCAACGTTTTCGCTAGCCCCGGCGCTCCCACTAACAACGCGTGCGAACCGGATAGAGCACAAATCAGCAATTGGTCTAGGACCAATTCTTGGCCGACTATCGATTGACTGAGTATTTTTCGAAGTTGTTGAATCTGGTCAATGAACGGATCGGCGGTATTCAAGGAGCGTGCTTTCTAAGGGGGGTATAGCACGATCACTAGCTTGCGCGTCGTGCTTAAACTCAATCACTAGCTTGCGCGTCGTGCTTAGACACGATCACTAGCATGCGCGTCGTGCTATGGTTTTGGGCTATCGAGTCTTGTTTATCGAAACATCGACCTGCAATTGTAGCCGCTGCGCAGCTATCTCGATATCATTCGCGTCGATCTTGATCCAAACCGGAATAGAGCGAAAATCGGACCTTGCCATGGGATTGGGAGATCGCATTTGCGCGGCGCCCACCACTCGATCGATTCTAACCACGCGCCCCTTCAGCGTCCGACTTAGTGCGGAGGAACGAATCTCAGCCAGATCGTCGATGGCGATACTGGCAACGTCCGATTCGTGCACTTCCGCGACGCAAACCATTTCGCTGAGATCCGCCAATTCAAACAATGGCAATTGAGCCGACCGTTCCCCTTCCTCTATGTTCACACTAACGACAACAGCCTCAAGTGGCGAAACAATGCTGGACTGCTCCAATTGCAATTTCAAAACATCAATTTGTTTCTCTAAGCTTGCAATCGGAGTCGCTTGGTCGACCAGCCTGCGAGATTCCTTGGCAGAATCCAGAGACTTTTCGCTTTGCACCAATTGCAATTTAGATATTTCTACGGCCTGTTGAGCGGCCAAAAGACTTTGCTCGCTTGCAGAAGAAAATTTGATTAGCTCATTCTTCTTTGTCTCTAGCTCGATCGTCCCGATGGCAGCACTTGTCAGCGGTGAATCTCGAAGTTTTTGCAGGGAGGAAATCTGACGACCAAGAGATTCCAGCTGTTCATTGCCCTTCTTGGCCAAAGCCAGTTGGGAATTTGCTTGAATAACCATTTGCATAGCGGATTGCATTTTAAGGCTAGCTGCTTCGATTGCAAGCTCGGCCTCCTGCTGTTTGACTTGACGGAGGGCACGTGCCTCTTCGATTCGAAGGGACGCAGCCTCGAGCTCCAGAGTTCTCAATTGGCGGCTTTGCAAAACAATCAAGGGCTGTAGCTTATGAACCTTTTGACCTGCTTGTACCAGTACTTGTTCCACTCTATCGCCAGGCATAGCAGTCAAGCGAATCAAGCCCTTTGCAGGTTGAATCCGACCCTGAGCCAATACTTGGTTCGGCTTGGCTGCGTTTTCGAATCCGACAGCGCGAAGCATTGCCGTTGAGTCCGTCTTGGTCAATCGGGGAGGACTGCATCCAGATGGAAGAAGTATCGCCAGAAAGATCACACAACTGGACAACTTGCGTTGCTCCACTATACCGACAGGTCGCTTAAATAGCGTGAAGGCAAACTGCCTAATACCGTTGTAAAAAATCAATGCTAGTTTTGCAATCGATGGCATAGCAAAACAGAGGGTCATCATCATCCTAGGATCGGTAAAGACCGCGCATTCGGCAAAAAGGATAGAGTAACTGTGCTGCGAATCAGTCCTACAATAGATTACACTGCAAAGCGGTCGGGGGTGACGCCAACACATCAAATTTTTGGAAATCAAACGGAGGAATACGATACGATGCTGCCGGGAAGCGTACAAAGAGCGACACTTTTCGACCCAAGTACTCGAATCCGAACAGCTCAGAATATCAGCCCATCAATAAGGGCTTCAAATCTTCAGCATTTTTTCGGAACGGGCGAACTCCGAAAGCAGGTCCTCTTCGACATTAATCTGACCGTATTCCCAGGCGAGATTATCATCATGACCGGACCAAGTGGTTCGGGAAAAACAACACTCCTGACGCTGATCGGTGCTCTCCGAGGTGTGCAGGACGGCGAACTCACCGTTCTTGGACAAGACCTACATGGTGCGAGCCGAAGTCAGTTGGTCAACTTTCGTCGACATGTCGGCTTCATCTTTCAAGCTCACAATCTCTTTGATTCACTTACCGCCACCCAAAACGTTCGCATGTCTCTTGAGCTAACCCGGCGTGGAAAATCCATGCGAGAAAACACCAAAGCCGCAAAAGAAATGTTGGACAGGGTCGGCCTGGCCAATCGCACGGGCCACAAACCGCGGCAATTATCGGGAGGTCAAAAACAACGGGTCGCGATCGCTAGGGGACTTGTTCATTGCCCCAAGCTCGTACTTGCTGATGAACCAACTGCTGCACTCGACGAACAAAGCGGCAGAACCGTCGTCGAGTTGCTTCAACGCATGGCAACCGAGAATCAAACAACCATCTTGATCGTGACTCACGACAATCGAATCCTCGATGTGGCAGATCGAATTATTACGCTCGTCGACGGACAAATCCGAAGCGATGCACTCGTAAAGGAGGCCGGTATCATCACCCAAATGCTGGCTAAATGTAGCATCTTCGAACGTGTAACCCCACGCACCTTGACTCGAATCGCCGATGAAATGACGATCGAAAGCCTGCCTGCCGGAATACAGATTATTCGAGAACACGACCCCGGCGACCGATTCTTCTTGATCCGAGAGGGGAGCGTGGTGGTCAAGCGGGGTTCGCCGGAGGTCGAGGTCGTAACGCTTCAAAGCGGAGACTTTTTCGGAGAGACCGCGCTGCTGACTGGGCAACCTCGTAACGCAAGCGTCTATACGCTCGAAGAGACACTTCTGTGCTCACTCAGTAAAGCCAGTTTCCAATCTGCCATGGCCGAGTCGGCGTCGCTCGAAACAGAAATTCGAGAAGCGTACTTCGAACGAAAATAGAGCCCATTGCATGCGCCCTTGCGGCATGATTGGAATGGTTCCGACTCGTACGGGAATACAAGTTCGTTTTTGGATTTCAATCGATTAGAATTGAGCTGCCCGCGCGAAATGGTGTGGCAGAGTATTGGATCATCGATGCCGACGCCCAAGTCTTCGAATGGTACTTGCTCGTCGTGCGCGTCGTGCTAAGGCATGCGCCTCTGCGGTTCAAACGCGTTGCAGCTCATACCGATTCAAAAAACGTTCGACCACGCCATAGCCAATAGGTCAACATCGGATCGGCTTGGTTCTTGGTCGTAAACGGTTCGCAGGTCACTTGATCGTCCTCTGCGACAACGACAATTCTTAGTTCGTTATTGATATGCACCCGTGCGAGAATTCCAAAGTGCTCAAAGAAGCTTACGCAAAGGAGTGTCTCAATGAGTTCAAGCTGATCAGGTAGAGTCTCCAACATCCGATTCATTCGATCTTGAATGCGCGCGTCGAGCGCATTCGGTGCTACCTCAAATGCGTCAGGATGATCGATATCCCATCCAACGAAAATCGCATACGTATCGTCTAGAGAAATATCCGCAAGATCCTGCGAGAACGTATGGCACATGGGCCCCGAGAATCCAACGTTGCTGTAAATGGACGACTGCATGTCGTATTCATAGCGAAAAAGGAAACACTCTTGAGGTTGTTCAAACCCTGGCCAGCTCAATGTTCGTTGATCCAACAACTCCATCCGACTTGGAGAGATCCCCATCTGTTCATTCTGTGCAAGCCAGTTCGCCAGCCTGGACTCAGCCAACGCCGCTGCGTTGGTCCATCGCTCGTCGATTCGATCGTCAATTCCCAATTCTTCAGCATACGCGAGTGCGCGTTGTCGGCTCGAAAAATCTGCCGCCAACTCGATGAGTAGTTCCTCCCCCTTTTTGTCCCCTAACTTGGCAAGGGCAAAGGCCGCTTCGGTTCGAATTCGGCGATGGCTTAGTTTGGTGGCTTGAGTCAGCTTTCCAATTGCGTCTTGATTTCCTAGCAACCCGAGCGTGTCACATAACGAAACGCAAAGTGAAACCGAGTCAAAGAGTATCTTTTGGATTGCATGAACTGTTCGACCAAATTGAGCTGGATTTTCCTCGAGCATCCCCAACTGGTTTACCAATCCACCCATGAGCCTCAGCAGGGTTCCTAAGTCCGCCTTCGCCGGATGATCCGCCAAGGAACGACTACGGAAAGCATAATTTGCCACGTCCAGCGCCGGCGAAAGTACGGACGGGGCTGTACTTCGGAGCAATTTTGGAAATACGTCCTCGACTCGCCAGGTTTTAGATTGCATCAGAGGGGCCAATGAAAGCGAAACATCGGCCCAATCCACGGGGGGCATCGCCAGTAACAAGTCAACCCCAAGGTGAATTGCAGTCGAGTGACCACTCGCAAAAAGAACCTGAAGCAAACTTCCTTCGCTCCGCTGAAGTCCCCAGCCGTGTACCTTGGTATAAAGCTCCGCCACGTGCTGAACCAACACCAAGCGTTGAAGCTGTTCCAAGTCAGAATGAGTGTTTTTGACAGCAATAGCCTGGCGGAAATTGCGGACAAGGCAAGTCAAAAACTGTTCTAGCCTAGCTCGGTTACGGGTCACGCCCTCGATCTGTTCTTTGATAGACGCGGCGTTTTCGCACATCCAATTTGCACTCAGGACCGACCAAATAGGGTCGTCTGGCTCTTCCCACTGATCGATCAGGTTTCGGCTTGGTGAAGCGGATTCATCAAAACCAGCCTCTAAAATGGCTTCTGAGAGATCGGCCCAGGCGTAGGCGGCATCGGGGAGTTCGAACGGGATGGTGTCCATGAAACAAATAAGTGCGTTAGGGTGTTTTGAACTAATCAGCTGTCAAACTGTATCGTAGAATGCTCGTTTAATCGAGTAACGAAAGAGATGGCCACGGCTTGTACTTGGCCTAAACACCATCCATCGACCGGACCATGGAAACTAAGACGCCAGAAACATTTGACGACCTGAAACTCTCAGCGATCACCCAGCGAGCTATTAAACGGCTCGGCTACGAAAAACCCAGCCCCATCCAAGCGAGCGTCATTCCATGGGCTTTGGAAGGCTATGACGTAATCGGCCAGGCTAGAACCGGAACCGGAAAAACCGCCTCATTTGCTATCCCTATCCTTGAGCAACTCGACCCCCTCCGAACGTCTCGCTACCCTCAAGCCCTCGTTTTGGTTCCAACCCGGGAACTAGCAGCCCAAGTCCACGGTGAATTCGTCAAGCTCGCATACGGTTGCCCGACCGAAATCCTTGAGGTTGCCGGAGGGAAGCACATGACCAAGCAACTAAAGGCCTTCGAAGGTGCAGTCCAAGTTGTAGTCGGCACTCCTGGCCGAGTTATCGACCATATCAATCGCGGTTCATTGAAACTAAATAACATTTGGTGCGTTGTCCTCGATGAAGCCGATCGAATGCTCGACATCGGATTCCGACCGGATATCGAACGTATCTTGCGACGTTGCCCGGAGAACCGCCAGACCCTCCTGCTGAGCGCAACCCTCGACGAAGAGGTCAAACGACTCGCCCAAAAATACCTGTTCGAGCCCATCCACGTCGATTGTTCACAAAAGGATGTGTCCGTTGACACGATTGAGCAACGCTACCTCACGGTTTCGCCAGATCGCAAGTTTGACGTCCTCGTTCAGTTGCTAACGCGAGAAAAACCCCCTCAAACAATTATCTTTTGCCGTACCAAGTTAGGGACTGCTAAACTTCATAATCAACTTGAAAAAGTACTTCACCGAATCCCTGAACTCTCCAATATGAGGCTCAGCACTATTCATGGAAACATGAACCAAACTCAACGCGATTCAGTTTTCAAATCACTTCGAAGTGGCGCAATCCAAATCCTGGTCGCAACCGATGTCGTCGGCCGAGGTATTGACGTAACAACCATTTCCCACATCATCAACTACGATCTGCCAGATGACGTCGATGACTATGTACACCGCGTTGGACGCACTGGACGAATGGGGCGTGATGGAATCGCATTCACATTCATTTTCAAAGGCCAAGGCGATTGCCTTACAGAAATCGAACAGAGGATCAATCGACTTTTGATCGCAGATCCGTTGGCACAGGATTTTGGCATCACGAAAAAGATAAGTCACTCTTTGGCCGAACAGGATTCAATTGCAGAGGATGAATCAACATTGGAAGGTGGACCTATTGTCGAAGCGAAAAAACGAAGTCTAAACCCGATGCGACGCAAGGTTAGCGCTCGCCGACGGAGATAGCTCGTTTAACCCGGATTAAACGACTACTGCTCGGTGCAATCGCTTTTCAGTTTTAGTTCAAATGAACTTCCTTTTCCGAGAGTACTGGAAACATGAATTTCCGCCGACATGCCTTGCACCAAGTGCTTAACAATGGACAGTCCGAGCCCGGTGCCACCAGAGTCCTGGCTTCGGGCTTTTTCGACCCGGTAAAATCGTTCGAAGATTCGGCCCAAATCCTCGGGAGGGATTCCAATGCCGTTGTCGGCGATGGTCAAAAGGACATGATCAGGCTCTCGTTGAGTTGAAACACGAACCCACCCAAGGGCATGATTGTAACGCACTGCGTTGCTGAGTAGATTGCCGATCACGGTTCGGAGCGACTCAAGGTCCGCTTTGACTCGACATCCTCGTTCGACTCCCGACGTATCGATCGTTATGTTCTTGTTGCGCCCTATCGTTCGGTGTTCCTCCACACACGTTTTGAGCACGTCATCCAGTGAAAGGTTGGAGAGGTCGGGCTTGCCCGGTTGTGACTGCAATTTAGTTAGATGGAGCAAATCGCGAATTAACGCGTCAAGTCGATCGGCTTGCTCCGCGATTCTTTCGACAAAGCGTTGGCGCGCATCAACATCATCGAGCGCTCCCATTAGAAGTGTCTCAGCATATGCTTTTATGGTGGACAAAGGTGTTTTCAACTCGTGTGAAACATTCGCCGTAAAGTCTCGTCTTGCATTCTCCAATTGCTTAAGTCGCGTTTCGTCCGTGACTGTCAATAGAACGCCGATTGATCCAGCAGCCGCGTCGAATCGGTCGGGATCCAACAATGGGTGCGCGCGAAGGCGCAATGTGGCATTGGTTAGCGGGAGCTCCAATTCTACTTCCTGGATTTCAGTATCGTCTGAAACCCGTTGGATGAGATTGACCACGGTAGGCTGGCGTATGACTTCTATCATGTCCTGCCCAAATTGGAGGTTAGTACCAAGACCCAATAGCTCACCTCCAGCGCGATTAACGAACAATAATTTCAGCTTTTGATCGAAGGCAAGGACTCCGACAGGCATTGCCGACATCACTCGCGACGACTGCTCGAATGAAAGCTGGACGGTTTCAAGCCGATCATGCATTTCTTCGGATGCACGACGCAAGTATCCTGCGACATTGGGGTCAACGCGTTCCATCGCGTTCGACGACCGATTGCCGTCCGAGGAAATTGGGAGTTGAGGCTGATTGGACCACTCAGCAAGCGATACAAGAAATCGACTTCGATTGACCCTTGCCGCGGTCAGCCACATCCCAAACAACATCGAACCGCTAAACAGTGAACCAGCCCAAAGCCAATCCAAAAACCTAAAGCTTGTAAACTCGCTGGCTGAAAAGCGACGAGCTAAAATTAGCTCCATTCCATCTTCGAATGTCAAACCGAGATTGCAAGTCAGATTCAACCGGTTGTATCCGTTCGGTTCGAAGCTCCATCTATGAGCGAATTCGGATCGCCTCATACCTTGCGTTTCCTTTGTTTCAACCTGATCCGCAGACCTAGGCAAAAACAACTCACCACCTTTGGTCAGTTTCTCGATTGCACTTTTCGTGCTTGAATCCAACGCGTTCCATGTGAATGGCTCCTGGCCATTGTTCTGCTGACCCAACCTAGCAATTTCGAGAATGGTCTTGATAGCTACCATGTCCGACTCCGCGATCGCGAGTTGGCTGTCGCGCCAGGTTGATGGCAATGTGCGTGATCGCCATGCAACGAAAGCAATCGAAAGGCTGAATCCAATCAGAGACGACGCGACTAGAATTGGCCATGCAAGAGCAAACAAATCACCTGCTGAACTGGAATTTCGTTGGGACAATCGCGTAAGCTAATTAATGAGGAAAGTCTTGCCTGTCGTTTTCAACCGCAATGCATAGGGCTGCATGTAGAATAAACTAACGCACATCCAGTGCTCTGGCGAGTTCTGCTCAAGGACTTTTTCTCAACAGTGGCGTTTTTCAAAACAAAAGGTTTGCGAAACTTTGCTCCAGAGGGTGGCATGCCTTGCTCAATTTGACTGATTGTCTTCACGCAGGGCTCGATTTCAAGGTATCATTGCCATTGGGCGAAATTGACCCAGCGTTGCAATGACATCAGAATCCTAGATTGCCTCCGAATACCCATGAACTTTTTGCACCTGTGGGCTCTCGGAATTGGTATAAGCGCATTAGCCGTTCCGGTGGCAGTTCACTTTTTGACTAAGCCTAAGCCTGTTACCTTTCCACTTGCGACAATACGCTTTTTGCGTGAAGTCATCGAGGAAAAGCGATCTCGCAGTCGACTTCGCGATCTAATTGTTTTGCTTTTGAGAATGCTTGCCGTCGGACTACTGGCCATGGCCCTCGCTAGGCCTTGGCTTAATAACTCGCAAGCCATCGAATCCACAACGAATGATGCCACCGCGAGAGTGATCGCAATCGACGTCAGCCAGAGTATGTCCGCAAAAACCGAAGGGACGACGGCAATCGCGCAAGCCCAATCGCTTGCGATGAAATATTTGGAATACTCACCAAACCTTCAAGCCAATGTTGTATTGATCGGTGCAAAAGCACGGCCAGTCTTTAAGTCGGTTTCTCCTAATCTGGCGATCGTTCGCGAGGCAGTTCGATCGGCTGTTCCCCGGTGTGAAAAGGCTGACGTCAAATCCGCCATGAACTTGATCGGTTCCATGCTGTCGGAGTCGTCTGCCGCGAGAACCGAGATAATCGTTATTAGCGACTTTCAGCGCTCCAATTGGAGCAACCTCTACCTTGACTCCATTCCTTCTGCCACAAAAATCCAGCTAGAATCGGTGGCACCCGGCGTTGTTTCCAATGTTGCCATCACCGGTTTTCGATTGTCCGGACGGGCCATCGTGGATTCGGATGTGATACTGGAATTTGATGTAGCCAACTACTCGGATCGAGACGCCGAAGTTCGAGCCAACATCGAATTGGGAGAATTGCAAACCAGCGTTAGTGGCAAAGTGAATTCGCAAAGCCTGGGCACCCTTACCGCATCCATGAAGTTCTCGCAGCCGCAATGGGTTACTGGCTGGATAGAGTTGCAAGGCAACAGTGATTCCATTGTTGCGGACGATGCAAGACCCATTTCGTTTCGAATTGATATGCCTCCCAAAGTCGTCGTCCTTACCAAATCGCCGAACAAGAAGGGGGCCAACGGTACTTTCTACCTCCAACAAGCATTGGAGGTAATTGCTGGTTCATCGCGTCCTAGCGGCAAACCCAACAGCCCATCTGGGCGGATCCAAACCATTGCACCCGACAATGCAAACGCACTTAATTTTAGCGATGCAGACATTTTCCTACTCAATCATTGCGGTGCGCTGGATGTCTCGGTTGTGGATGCGATTTCCTCGCAAGTACGAAGGGGCAAAGGGTTTCTTTACATTGCCAGTGAACTTATCGATGCAGTCAATTTGGACCTGTTTGCAACAGCTATGGGGAGCGGCTATCAACCGCCCATCCAACTGGTTCCTCCCGACAACGACGTAAAGCGAAGGGACCTATTCATAAGGGATATCCGCTACCGCCAACCACCTTTTGCTATCTTCGGCGAACAAGCCATCGCCGCAATGCAGACCACACGAATCGGTGGAGGGCTTGCGTCCCGTACTCTTGAATCAGGCCTGCGCGATCAAGTGGTCGCAGAATTGAGCGATTCGTCCGCCCTGATGTTTCTAACCAATTGCGATGCGGGAACCGTGGCCGTACTCAATGCCGATCTAGACGAAAGCAATTGGTGTTCACAACCAAGTTTTTTTCCTGTGTTCAACGAATTGATCAATGCGATATTTACAAACCGCAATTCGAGTCCCGAGTCGTTCGGAGGCGAACCACTTATCCGACAACTCGCCGGTTCTATCCCAGAGTCAATCGACTTGGTTGCTGAAACCAGCGACAAACGTTCTGCTGCGACGGAAAATTTCGGAGTCTGGGAATGGAACACAACTCAAAACAGCTTTATCTGGGCCTGGCCCGAGCCCGTCGGCCCCGGAATCTATAGGCTACTCAATAAAAGAGAACCAGCGATCGCAACGGCCATATCTGCGCCAGCCGCCGAGTCAGACCCAAAGACACTTTCGGCGGAGGTTTTGAAGGGGCGTTTGGCCGGTACTCGAACAGTCTCGTTTCGCGATGCGAAATCATCTGATCAAAAGTCAGACCAATGGTGGAATTGGCTGATTGTCGCTTGCATCCTCGGTTTGGCTAGCGAGATCGTCACGCTACGATGGTTTTCTGCATGATGATTACCAATTGGAACTTCGAGCCGCGGATTCCCATATTCCTTTGGTGGAGCTTGGTCGTTGTTTGTGCCGCCGCTCTAACGGCGTATTGGTTTCGTCGAGACCAAACTCTAAGCATTTTCCGTCGGTCTATGTTGACGGTGTTGCTTGGACTCAGCGTGGTTGGCCCGCTGCTGATAGCGCTCAATCCAACCTGGGTTGAGGAGATTCCGCCAACCCCAGGCAAACCACTTGTTTCAGTCTATGTGGATCAAACGATGAGCATGGACATTTCGGATGTGGATGACCGCCCCAATCAAACCCGTCAGCAATCTGCAATCGCAGCTGCACAGCAAATCGGCGAAAGCACCGACACGGTCGATGTGCGCAAGAGCGTGTTTGATTCAGATATCCATGCATTGGTTATTGCCGATCCCCAAGCAAAGCCGCTTAGCACTTCAGATGTGCCGTCCCAACGCGGGCACCGAAGCGATCTAAGTTCAGTCCTCCGCGAGGGAATCCGAAACAATACCGAGTCAGGACAAGCCATCGTGTTGATCAGCGATGGCGCTCACAACGTTGGAAATGTAGAATCGGTACTGTCGGCTGCCTACGAAGCCAAGTCATTGGATATACCGATATACACGGTAACGTTAGGAAAAGAGGTCGGAGCGCGGAACTTATCGCTTGCAGCCCGTAGCCCAAGGATGATCGCGTTTGCAGACCATCCTCTTTCGTTAAGGATTCGAGTGGGACATTCAGGATTGGAAGGGGAGTCGACACAAATTGCGTTGATGCACGACAATGAAATCGTGCAAACCCGAACCGTTCGATTAGGTAGAGAGCTAAACCAAGAGGTTCGCTTCGTCATGGACCGACCGCCTTCGCAACGACTAACTCGCTTTCGCATCGTGGCAACGCCCATCGTGGGCGAAGCCACCGACTTGGATAACCAGACATCGGTCGTCGTCCAACGCTTGGATGAACCCATTGGAGCCATCTTGCTTGAGGGCAAGCCATACTGGGATAGCAAGTTCCTTGCGGCCAATCTCGGTACTAATCCTACGATGCAACTGACCAGTCTGATTCGCGTCAGCGACAAGCGTTACCTAAGAAAGAAATATCCTCGACCTCAATTGAAAAAAAATGACTCCAAAATCGAACTGACCGAAGAACCCGAGATCGATATCAGGGCTGCGGTCGAAAATGTCGCCACCGATTGGATGATTCTCGACCAAGTGGCGTCTCCACTTGAAGACATGGCAACGCTCGAACAATACCGCGTAGTCATTCTTGGACGGGACGCCGAAGTGTTCTTGTCGGACCGAGGTCTTCAAAACCTGATGGAGTGGATCAATACGAAAGGTGGCTGTTTGGTGTGTTCGCGAGGCGATCCGGTTCGGATGGGAAATGCCAAACTCAATGCGCTGCTGCCGATCCAATGGAGCGAACAAGCCGAGTCGCGGTTTCGCACCAAGATCAGCCAATACGGATTCGACTCTGCGGTTTTTGATTCGTTGACCATGGAGGGCGACCCGCTATCCCAATTGCCATCCCTCTCGACTGCCAACAAGCCGACAACACGTTCTGGGTTACCGCAGGTTCTGCTGCAGAGTATTTCGGACGCAACCGGAAAGAATATCCCCGTCGTTACGTATCAACCAGTAGGGAGTGGTCAGACCATTGTGGTCGAGGGGGCTGGAATGTGGCGATGGGCCTTCCTCGCGCCTCAGTATTCGGACAAGGAAAGAATCTATGCAACGTTGTGGCAATCGCTTGTGCAATGGATCATTTCACAACAGGATTTGATGCCAGGCCAAAACGTTTCAATTCGTCCGGACCGAGCGACGTTTTTGACAGGGGATCAAGTTACCGCAACGTTGCTCGTGCGAGATCGCGAACGTTTTTTGAATGAAAATGGCAAACTGAATTTGGCTGTATTGCTGTATCGTGATGAGAACTCGCTACCAAAAAGGGTTTTGCCGATAGCGACCGAGCAACCGGAAATGTTCCGACTGGAACTTGGGGTTTTGGACGTAGGGTACTTTACCGCCACTGTAGTCTCAGGGGATAGGGAAGAGGTCTTGGCAGACACAGCAGTCGAGGTGCGCGACCCATGGTTTGAGAAGTTAGAAGCGGATGCTCGCCCCGACTTAATGAAACGTATCGCGATGATCAGTGGTGGCGAGGCTTTGCGACTCGATCAAGTGGGAACCATCGTCGATCGATTTGAGCAACGTCTATATCAGAACCGCCCACCACAAATCATCCGAACGACCATATGGGATCGCCCAATCGTAATGCTCGCGATCCTGGGCGCATGGGTGACCAGCTGGATCGTACGCCGACGCAGCGGTGCGATATAGAACGCAAAAGGGGTCAGGCCGGACACCGCCTTTGTTCGGGTCCCTTCACGTTGACTACTTACCCCACGCTTGGTTCAGAATTACTTTGAAATCAGTCAAGGTGATGACTTCGATGGAGTCTCGATAAGTACCTACTCGCTTCAGCCGACCTTCGGATAAGACATACGCCTCGACCAATTCTCTTTCTGGGTCCACGATCTAGTACTCTGAGTCTGTCTTCGATCCATTGCTTGCAGTGATCGAAGTTCTTTCCGG
>JANLUJ010000258.1:0-2121 GCA_031363425.1 Pirellula sp. | reverse complement strand
ATCCATAGTATTGACCTGCACAATGGAAAGAATATCTTTTCCAAATAACTCGGCCGTTTCTTCCACGTGGCGAACACCATCGCGTCAGAACCAGCCAAATTGACGATTCTCGCCCGACTGACACATTTCCTCCTGACCTTTCGGATGGCAGATTGCTAGAATATGGGTGATCAAGAACCACCCACCGTTCCTTCCAAACTTAGGCATAACCCGATGCGTTTTGCGTTGCTTGTTGTTTTCTTTTTGAGCTTTGTGGGCTGCACTTCAAAGCAAGACGAAATTGCTTCGAAAACCTCGCGAGGCGATCTGAATCCCATCGAAATTCCACAATCCAAAGACTCCGCGGAATTCAAGACAGTTGCCGTGAAGGTCACGGGGATGATGTGCCCACATGGCTGCTACCCACAGGTCAAGTCGTTGATTGCTAAGACGAATAATGTCGAGTCCATTGAGCTTGCGCCACAACTAAAAAGTGATGTAATCGACAATCCTGTGGTTTTGGTCACGTATCGCAGGGAACTTGACAGAGCGGCTACCACCAAAGCAATTTTGGAAGCGGGTTTTGAGCAAGTCGAATATACCGAGAAATAGCCGCGACGAAGTTCCCTGGGCTGTTCAATCAGTGTAGAACGGCACTCCGTGCCGTTTTTCCGCCGCCGTAACATCGTCGACAAGCTTTGGCTCGATGTTCTCGGCACGGAGTGCCGAGCTACGCTTTGAGCCCAAGACACTGCATCACTTCATGGCTCTTTCCGTCGTTTTACTTGACTCCGATTCCACGCATGACCACCGACTCACCAAGACCATTTACGCACCTCCATTGCCATAGTCATTACAGTCTGCTCGACGGCGCAAGCCCTATCGACAAACTGTTGAAGCGTGCCAAGTCACATGGCATGACTTCGTTAGCCATTACCGACCACGGCAATTTGCATGGTTCGCTTGAGTTCTATCGCAAAGCTCGGGAGCTCGGCATCAATCCGATTCTTGGTTACGAAGCGTATGTTGCGCCAGGCAGCCGTTTCGAAAAAGATGCCGCCTCTTCAAAAGAAGCATCATTCCACTTAACGCTTCTAGCAAAGAACAAAACAGGCTTCAAAAACCTCATTCGACTTGCTTCAGCCGCGAGCTTAGAAGGCTTCTATTTCAAACCTAGAATCGACAAGAAAATATTAGAGGCATATAGCGAAGGTATCATTTGTTTAAGCGGATGCGTGTCGAGCGAGTTTTCGAGGGCAATTTTAAAAGGGTACGACACCGACTCAGCAATCCAAGAAGCGATCGAAGTCACTCAATGGTTCGAACGCGTGTTCGGAGATCGATTCTTCATCGAGATCATGAACAACAAACTTGAAATCCAGCGTCAGCAAATGGCGGGTGCGATCGATGTCGCGAATCGCGTTGGAATCCCCATGGTTGCAACTAGCGACGCCCATTACGTCGACCGAGAGGACTCCGAGGTTCAAGACGTCTTGCTTTGTATCAGTACAGGCAAATTTCGGACCGATCGCAATCGAATGCAGATGGAGGGCAACGAATTCTATCTGCGCTCACAAGAAGAAATGTACAGCCATTTCCCCGGGCACGCTGACGCGGTCGCTCGTTCTCAGGAGATCGCGGATTCTGTCGACATCAACTTAGACCTCGGTTCTCGCAATTTTCCGTCCTATGCCATCCCTGAGCCTGATCTTTCACCAGACGATTACTTGCGTAAGCTCTGCATGCAGGGCCTTCGGGATCGGTATGCCAAGAATTTGGAAATGTGCAAGGACGGCGAGTTGTCGCAAGTGGTACTCGACCGGCTCGATCGCGAACTGGGAGTAATCTCCAAACTTGGGTTCTCGAACTACTTTCTGATTGTTTGGGACTTTGTTCGGTATGCACGCGAAATAAACGTGCCGGCAACTGCCAGGGGGAGCGGTGTCGGCGCACTCGTTTGTTACGCTACGTATCTGTCACACGTGTGTCCCATCAAATACGACTTGCTTTTTGAACGATTTCTCGACGAAAGCCGGTTGGAAGCGCCCGATATCGATATCGACTTTTGCCAAGAGCGCCGCGGCGAAATCATTCGCTACGTCAAAGAAAAATACGGAGAAGCCAACGTCGCGCAGATTGGGA
>JANLUJ010000256.1:0-2759 GCA_031363425.1 Pirellula sp. | reverse complement strand
TCACCATCAACATTCGTGCGGTTAACGACGCGCCTGAGTTTAGTCTTCCCGCTTCGGGGCAGACGACAGTCAACGAAGATCAAGGTGTTGTCACGGTACCTGCATTTGCAACCGGAGTTCGACCTGGGCCTGCGACCGCAGTCGATGAAAGCACGCAGGAGTTGACCTTTATGGTGCGGGCCGAGGACCCGACTGTTTTCGCAGTACAGCCTTCCCTACAACCGGACGGCACGTTGGTCTTTCAGACAGCTCGAGATATTAACAACAATTCGCGTGACGCGAACGGAGTACTGCTTAGCCGACGAGTCTTTGTATCGCTTAAGGACAACGGATCGTCAGTCAGCCCGAACGTAAACCAATCTTCGGAGCAGACGTTTTCGATCAATATCAATCCTGTCAACGATCCTCCGATTGCTAGTGTCCACGTTCGCCCTGGAATTGAAGATACAAAGATCGGTTTCACTGCGTCGAGCATCCTAGCTGCAGTCGCACCCGAGTCGCCTGATGCTCCAGGGCCAAAGGACGAACAGGCACAGAACATAAGAATGACTCAAATCGAGCGAACAACCGACCACGGAGGCATTGTGACCCCCGTATTCGGAACAGGGATTCTGGCTGATCAGGTGATCAGCTTTGAATATATCCCGCCCCTAAATTTTGCGGGCGAAGATTTGATTCGTTACGTGGTTACCGATGACGGCTCGCCACAACAAAGCGCCACGGGAACCATTACGGTTCAATTGGCTCCAATCAATGATCCGCCTCAGTTTATTGCAGGTAGTCCAATCACGGTTCAAGAAGACGCGCCAGCCTTTTCAGCACCATGGGCGACTGCAATTCTGCCAGGACCAGCAAGTGCCGTCGACGAGCTAAATGGGCTGCCGCCTATTCCCGCTCAAACCGTCCGGTTTGAAATTGCAACGGATAACAATGCATTGTTTTCGGTATTGCCTGCGGTCAGTTCAACAGGCGTACTCACATTTACGCTTGCCAAAGATGCAAATGGCAGAGCGATCGTCGACGTGACCGCGGTCGATAGCGGCTCAGGAGTATTGCCGAATATCAATCGATCATCCATTTCGAAGTTGACGATTGTTGCTAACCCAGTAAACGATGCTCCAGGTTTCAACATCATTGGCAATGTGACCGTCGATGAGGATTCCAGCCGCTATAGTGGTGCTGCGATCAAGGACATTGTTCCTGCCGCGGGAATGAACAGTACTCCGCCTACTGCCACGGATGAAGTTGGGCAGAGCGTATCGATTGTGACCTCGAACAATAACACAAGCTTGTTCTCTGTCCAACCAACCATTAGTGCCAGTGGTGTTCTAGAATTTGTCCCGGCTCAAGATGCGTTTGGAACTGCTATCGTCAGCGTTGTCGCTCGTGACAACGGTGCCAATACGCCACCCAACGTAAACGAGTCGGCCCCGAAGACGTTTACGATTACCTTGAGGCCAAGCAACGACGCGCCCGTTGCCGTGAACGATCGTTATTCGACAGGCGAAGACACGGTTCTCACAATCAACGCACCGGGTGTCCTTTCTAATGATCGAGACGTTGATTTGCCAAATGATACAATCACTGTTGCAACGTCTCAATCGGTGAGTTCGCTCGGAGCAATCGTTAGTGTATTGCCCAACGGTCAGTTTACTTACGATTCCCGCAAGGCCTCTCAAGTTCTGCGACTTGTTACAGGTGAAACTGCCGTCGATACGTTTACCTACACACTGAGGGACGCCGCAGGTCTTACTAGCAATCTTGCAACCGTCTCGATAACTGTATCTGGCAATAATGACATACCGGTTGCATTCGATGATAACTTCAGCGTTCCATTCGGCATCACTCAGTTGCTGAATGTTTTGGCCAATGACAAGGATCCAGATACGTCGATCGATCCGCGAACCGTGGAGATCGGACAGTTAGCTGCCAGTGGTACAGCTACCGCCCAGCCTACGGGACGCATCGAATACCGTCCGAATCCAGGTTTCAAAGGAGTTGATACGTTTACCTATCGCGTTCGTGACGCGCTGGGAGCTCTCTCGAATGAAGCCAAGGTAACGATCACGATCAATACGTCGCCGATTGCGGATGCGGATTTTGTCAGAACCAATGTCAACTCGCCCATCGTGATCGACGTGTTGCGAAATGACCGCGATCCAGATGGAACGCTCAATGTGAATTCTGTAGCAATTGCGAGTGGACCAGATGTCGGGTCGGCTGTTGTTCAAACCGGCGGAACGATTTTGTACACTCCGCTTGCCAACTTTACAGGAACGGCGACGCTTCAATACACAGTCTTAGACAACGATGGTTTGGCGAGCAATGTAGCTACTGTCACGATAGTTGTTGGTGGTTCCATTCATCAAAATCCAGTGAATAATCTGGATGTGGATGCGGACGGTTTCGTGTCACCAATTGACGTCCTAATTTTGGTCAACGATATCAATTTCAACGGTGTACGATCCCTCCCCTCCACCCTGGCGAGGCCTCCGTACCTAGATCCAACTGGCGACGGCGGAATCGGTCCGCTCGACGTCCTGGCAGTTATCAATTTCATCAACGACAGAGGGAATGCTGGAGCCGGTGAAGGAGAAGGGAAAGGCTCGATGGCATTGTTGGGATATAGCCAAGAAATCGTTCAGGCGCCTTCTAGAAATGAGATTGCGGCCTCCATTGAGCTATCTGAATACCGGGTGACTGCCGAGGGACAAATCGATATTGCGGTATCAGCGGTGTCGGGCGAGTCAAGGATTTAC
>JANLUJ010000209.1:0-1238 GCA_031363425.1 Pirellula sp. | reverse complement strand
ATGTAGGCCGGCGTGCCGATAACAGATCCGGTTTGAGTCAACGTTGCATCTTTGTCATTCCAGTCCTTTGCTAAGCCGAAGTCAACGATTTTGATAGTCCCATTCTTGCCTATCAGTATATTGTGAGGCTTCAAATCGCGATGCACGATCCCCATTGAATGGGCGTATTCCATGGCTTGCGCAATTTCGATTAGCAAATCGACGGACTCGTCGATGGTCAGTTGCGCACTCTCTAGTCGTTTCGCAAGTGTGACGCCATCGATTAGCTCACTCAAAAGAAAACATGTTTCCTGTTCCTGTCCTACCTCTAATATTCGAACGATGTTCGGATGGTTCAGGCGCGAGGCTGCTCTGGCTTCACGAAGAAAATGATCCGCAGTCGAATGCATATTGGGATGCGGCACCTTGATCGCCACCAATCGGTTAAGCTGCTGGTCAAAGGCTTTCCAGACGCTGCCCGAGCACCCTTGTCCCAAAAACTCTATCAGGCTAAACCTACGCCCCAATTGGCTTTGAAGAAAGATCTGGCTGTGAATGCCGTCGGCCTTGGCATTCCCAATAAACTGATTTCCATGCGCAGTGGAGTCAGCAATCCTTTGGGTGGCTGACTCCATGTTCCATTCAGTTTGAATGCGTGCTAACTCAGCCAGCACGAATGGCTGAATGGAAACACTGGCTCGTTGAACGTAGGGGTCGAGGTCGAGAGGCATCTGCGACTCGCTGAGTCTTTGATCTGCCTCATATCCATCACAGATTCCTTCCATCTCAAGCAATTCGTGCTTTGATAGAGTAAACAATTCCGAACTTAGCATTTAAGACTGGCTCCAAATGGATCTGATAGTTCTTAGTTTTCGTTCGATAGAAGTTAGGCTGCAACGGACGTCCTGAGCGATTTCGCCGTTAGTATAGCCTTCCATTTTCATTAGCGCAACTTTTTTTAAATCGTCGTGCTCAAGGGACTCCAATAGACGGCCTATCTGCTCCGCGCACTCCGCCGCGATTTCCGGATTGGGTTCGCGACTAATAAACGCATTGACTTCGCCTTCTTCCATTCCTTGCGAACCATTCGGCTGGGTTTTGGCAATGTCCCGCTTGCTTCGCTTATCATAGCTCTGTTTGTCGGCGATCTTGCGCAGTGTAATCGTCAACAGAAGCCGCCAAAGACTCTCTCGATTGGATAGTTCGGGAAATCGTCCGTCACGCAAGCCGATGCAAAAACTCTTCATGGCGCTGACGAC
>JANLUJ010000192.1:0-6888 GCA_031363425.1 Pirellula sp. | reverse complement strand
CAGTTCGCTGAGCGTATCGCCGATCCAAATCATTGCTGCCTTGGGACCTATAGCGTCTGTCGTTAGGCTGAAACCCCGTATATCACAAAACAACACCGAGACTTCGGCATCTTCCCCTTCGAGTAGCGCCGGATTGAGGCTGATCGCTTCGGTGACTTTTGGCGAGAAGAACTGTTGGTACTTTGTTACAAGCGTCTCCCGCTTTCTGCGAGCAATGCTCGATGCAATCGCGGTTGCAAGGATCGCAATCAATCGTTGTTCGGCTTCCATGACTTTGCCAAGCTGCCATTCTGCATCTAGGATTCGATCCGCGTACAGCACTCCTAAAACCTCATTGCCACCATCGATGATGTCGAGAATAGGGCATGCGATGGCCGTGTGTAGCATCTTGACACTAATCGATTGAAGCTCCACCGAGCCACTTCTGGGACTTGGGTAAACAACGATCTGCTTGGTTGTTAGTACCTGCTCTAGCATCGTGTTCGATGGCGGCCGAAGGCTCTTCTCGTCAACTCTCGGATTGACAAAACGCCGACCGGAGTCCAATTCCCATTGTTTGCCGTCCCATAAGATGATCTCCGCTCGATCGACGTCAATAATACTGGCTACGGCTTGAGCGATTCCAGAATAAAATCCGGCCGAAGAGACCGGGCGCTGCATTGCTGCTACCGCTTGTCCCAACCACTCCAATACCACTTGAACATCGAGCTGAGCACTGCTGCCTCCCTGCATTGAAAACCGTGAAAGTGTTTGCTGCGGCTCAAACTGCTCATTTCCAGACGACCTGAACGGCGATAATCCCAATGCGCATAGGCTTCCTTCCCATGCTTCGTCGACAAAGGGTTGGTGCTTCACCCAAGTAGATTGGAATGACAGAGAAATCCCTTCCGGCAGTTGTATCATTGCGGGCAAAGCGAGAATGCATCTGTTGCCAAACGACAGAACTTTGGAGCCGGCAACAGAAATTGTCGCGCTCTTATGAAGGTTGGTAATTTGCCATCGGTCTCCGTCTATCGGTTCCAATCGAGCAAGCGACCTCGGAACAGTCCTAAGTTCGAGTTCAGCGATGATGAGTCGCCACTGACCAACGGGATTTCGGTACAAAAGTGGATCTGTTGGCTCGCCAAGTTGCCGACGCCCGATCTCGATTGCTTCGTCGACCAAAGCAGAATAAACATTTGACCCGTTTCGAACGACAGTTACTTTTAATGACACGATCGAAAGGAGGTCTCCCCCAATTGCTGGTAGATGCTGGTTTGGAACAAAGAATGGCCTCCTTTTTGTCGTGCGGCCGGGCAAGCTCAAGCCTTCGTCAGTGCTTTGGCCTGTTGGATCACGCAGTCAATTTACCACATGATTCGTCGAACGAGGCTCCGCATGGATGCTTCGTTCGCCCCTCTTTCACAAAAAGGTTCTACATTGCTTGCGGCAACGCAATCCGATCGATTATTCTGTAGTGTCGGTTCGAGGAATCTCGGTTTCGAAAATTCCAATTGGATGTGTGTCTATAAATAAGGCCATATTTCCCTGCCCGAGTTTCTCACTTTATTGCTTTGGTTCCCCAATTAGAGAGTTGATTTAGATGGACCGCGGATTGCTATTGTCTTTAATGGCGCTTCAAAAAGAGTTCATCACGCGCCAACAGTTTTTGGTCGGCTTTCGGGCTTGGCTGATGAACCGATTTCTTAAACTTGAAGAGATTTTGGTCCAACGAGCCTTTCTTACCAAGAGCCAGCTTGAACGACTTTCGTTCGAACTAACCTCGATCTACGAACGCTCTCAAAACGAGTGGCAACTTGCGATCCGAGAAAAGCAAGCCGTCAAGACAGTCTACGACGACATGTTGACCTTAGCCGAAAACAATCCTCCAGTGAGGCAGTTCGTCATGATGATTGGCGAAGCAATGTCGAGTTTACCCACGGCGATATCAGAAAATAGAAGGTTGGATGGTCAGTCTGCGAGTGACCCTCACTCAACTATTGATTGCGAGCTTCCACTTGACCCATACGCAACTATGATAACTCGAAAATTCGATGAGAAATAGTAGCTCGAACACCTTCTGCTCGTGCCCAATGGCACCCAATTTGTTGCTTCGGGCTCCAACGAGTCGAGTTCGCTGGGGGCCTGCAAAAACTCGCTGGGGGACTGCAAAACAGAGATGCGAAAGCTGTACAACCTTCATGCCGGTGGGATTCAGAAACACCGCAGACGTCGGCTTATGGGGTAATCGTGGATACTGTGGTCGTTGCTGCATTTTTGTTATTGGTACCTGCAATCGCCCCAACGGCGATAAGTCCACCAATTCCAAGCAACCCACCTATGCCGCCACCACCGAGGCCACCTCCACCGCCCCCGAAGCCACCGCCTCCACCATATCCACCGCCGCCAAATCCGCCGGCTGCTAGACCTGCGCTGTTACCGACTGTCAAGCCAGAGACTGGTTGCACGCCAGCCGCATCAGCGATTGGTTGGCCGTATACTTCGCGACATCGATCGGTGATTTTAGGTACTAGTTTTGGTGGACACAGGAAAACATACAATTTATCGTTGGGATCTGCCTGAACAAAGGAAACCGGTCTACCTAGTATACCCTCGCCCAACTGGGCTGGTCTGGCAGGGGGAAGCACATCAAATGCAAATGAAGCATAACCAGCTGGCCCAGCTGCAATCACACCATAAAGACCGGGCGTAAATCCAGCGACACTGAAACTTCCGTCTCTTGGATTAGAATCAGTTCTGGCAACAACCTTATTGTTTTGCAAGAAAGTCAACTTTGCATAGCGAAGCATTTCGGCCAAGTCTCGATCTGCTACAACGACCTTCCCCAGAAGAGTTCCGTCTTTTTGCAATCGGACACTGTATGGATTTACCGACTGAAGGCTATAGTCACCAACAGCATATAATTCTCCACCCTGCGTATTCGAGTTTGGCAAAATGCCTCGATTAATGGAAGCCATTATCTCTTGCGGATTCGATGGCATTAACGGCAATCGGATGTTCTTAGCGGTAGTCCTTCTCTTGGCAGCGGTCTGCGCGCCAACAGTCATTAGCGGAACAGCAGCGTGAGCGTTTTCGTCTACCACCAACAATGCATGAAGTTCATCGGGCTGCACACCTTCGAATTCAACAATTCCCAGGTTGTTCGCTGTCGCTTCCTTTTCATCGCCGTTGGAATTCAGCAATCGCACCAATACGCTCGATGTCGACATTTTTGAATCGATGGCACCAAGCGACACTAAGGCGACTTGCAATTTGTTACCATCAACTCGAACCATGAAATCTTCAGGCAACTCGATGTCTTGGCTCTGAACTTTGACGAAACGACCACGGTCCTCAGCATGCGCCAAACCAAAAAATGGCACACCAAATGTCGGAACGAGGCCTGCAACGAAAAGAAGCCCAAATAATCTTCGGAAACCACTAAAAAATAACGTCTTAGACACGATGTCCTCACTTTTGTTTTGCACGATGAAAATCGACGTCAGCTCATCTGTAGTGCTTTTGACGAATTGTCCGCTTCTTGGGACAACGGTCATTATAGCTAGGCAAAAACCGGTAGTGCAAGCAAATACCGGAATTGCTTTAAATGCAAGACCGCTCCAATTTAACCAAAAACACGCTCATTTCCGCGTAGTCCCGGAGAATCAATTGCGACGTTTTTTCTGAATGACCGTAAAATCCGTTAGATCCGTCCTATTCAATTCCAAATCCTCAGATAGTTTGGGGGCGCGATCGCGCTTCGGCATGTCACCGTCAAATTGCTTAATTCGGCTAGAACCAACCCCGTTGAAATACCAACCTAACTTGCAGTGGTTCAATGTCATTCGATCGCTAGAAACCTCAATTGGCGTGACTGTTATTTTGGTATTCGCTTCGTTCCCCATCAGTTCGAATAGGTTCCTCTTTTCCGTACTATCTGCTCCATCCAATAGTGCTCGAGTGGGATCCACAATTATTCCGCAAAGGCAATCGGAAAAAACACCCGTTTTGAATTCAACTTTGCCGGAAGCCACATAAATCGGAACCGTAAACTCTTGATTCTTTGAGCCCTTTACCTCCAAACTGTTCAAGAGGACCGAAGAATCTTTGTTGAGAACGATCAATCCGTAACGAGCACTATTTAGAAGGTTCAATTGACTGCCATAAACAGTCCCACCGTCAACAAGTATGCCCGCCAGATTGGATTCGCGAATCGATACATTGTCCACTGTGACCACGCTCTGGCGAAGCGAGATACCAGACATACAACCTACAAAATTGCAATCAGTACACTTCACCTCCGATTCTTGGGTGATTTGCATTGCAACTTTATTCCTTGCGCTGTCCCCCTCTACATTGACTATTGACATGCCCAGGCGACTTCGTTGAATGATCAAGCCCGACAAGGCGTTCTTGATTTCGCACGGCTTATCGGTAGTTCCATTGATTGAGACGGCGTTGCAAGCCGTGGTTTGAATGGCTATGTCGCAGTTGTCGAAACGGCAACTTTCGATCCTGAGTTCTTGTTGACAGTCTTTCCATTCGATTCCATACAAACACGGTCCGCTAAAGCTACATCGTTGAATGTGACCTTTCGATCCCAATCCCTGTATTCCTATTCGCTTAGAACTTGAGCCAGCGTTGCCCGAAAAGCTAAAGTCTGAATCACGAATTGCAATAACGGAATTCGGTTCGCCAAAAACGGCGGTTTGCAATGTAGTTTGGAATTTGCATTTCTCCGCAACAAAGGCCGCATTAGCCCTCACCTTGACGCACTGATCGGAATTCAGCGAGCTTGCAAAGGCATTGCACTGCGTGAGAACCAATCGGCCAGCGACGATGTCGATTCCATTGGAATTCGATGATTGACAGTCAAGCGTAATGTTTTCGATGAAGACCTGACTGCCACCTAGAATCTTGATGCACGTGTTCTCAGAGGAGACGACCCTTGCGACACCTCCGCCCACTCCAACTAACTTGACAGAACGATCGATAGCAATGTGTTCTCGATAAGTTCCCGCAAGGACTTTAATCGTTTCACCAATCGAGGAATCGGCAATCGCCTTTGCGATTGAATCGTGCGTTCCACTACCATCTATCGAAACCAGAAAAGGTTTGATTGGGGCTAAAGACTTTGGCACAACTTTTGGCCCGGTCGTTTTTGATTTAGGTACAGTCTCGTCGTCACCAACAACGACAGTAGACTCTTCCGATTTGATTGGCAAAACATCTTGCTGAACCGTTGCGACAACTGGATCTGCATCCCTTTGAAGCGTCTCAAGTGTATCCTCATTCTGAGTGAGCTCATTCAAGGTGGGCTCGTTCAAAGTGGCCAGGGGCTGGACACGGGTCGAGAACGGACCAAGATTCAAGTACCACACACCAGCAAAAATCGCGACCAGACTCGCAACCGCTGTTAGGGCAATTGGCGCGTACGTCAATCGAGTACTGGGCGTTGAAATCGTTACTCCCAGCGCTTCACGCAGTGCTTTAACAAATGCACGAGCATTTGGAAAACGGTCGGTAGGATCAACCGCAGTCGCTCTCTGAAGGATATTTGCTTCTGGGATGGAAACCTCACCAAAGAAGAGTTTACCCGCAAGCTTGTCTCGAATCACTTTCATTTGCGACTCTTTGGGGAACGGGAGCTTGCCTGTGCGCAATTCGTAGTATGTAACGGCTAACGAATACTGATCTGAAGTTGACACCGTTCGATTGTCGAAGGTTTCAGGGGCTGCATAGGCCACCGACCCGCCCATCGACTTGGCTCGCGACTCGCCTCCTGAACTGAGAATCCGAGAGACGCCGAAATCGGATACGACAGCTAAGTCCCCTAAGATCAAGATATTCTCTGGCTTGATATCGCAATGCTGGATCGCGACTGGACCATCTCCCAGTTCATGGCGAGGGGAATTGAGAAAGTCGATCGCTTTGGCTGCATCATCGATGTATCCAATCAATTCAGGTATGGGAATTCCCTGCTCGCCTTTTTGATTGCAATCTCGTAGACGCTCCATCAGGTTTCGTTCGCATAGCACTGTAGCTATTACCAACATGGAGGCCATATGCGATTCCGATTCCATCGCAGGTTGCAAGATCAATGTACCGCCCACGCTCTCTTTAGTAAGCGTCTGATTCGAATCAAACGTTGCATCTTCTATGACTTGCATGTTCTCATCGAGGAGCCAAAGTGCATAAATCGGGGCGAGATGCGGATATCGAATACCCTTTACTTTCTGTATCGCTCGAAACTCGTTCCGCCCTTGCTTTTCGCGCACGTTCAAGAATTTCAGCGCGACATGGGTGCCACCAGGAGATGTTGAACGCCAAACTTCGCCAAATTGGCCACGTCCTAGAAAGTTCAGAAGTCGGTATCCGCGAATTGGCTCGAAGCCTTCTGTCAACATACGTTTTGAGAGTCCATGCTAGCTGGCAAATCCTATGAGCAAATCACTTCTTTCCGGACTTTTTTACGACCTCAAAGTTCGTTAGATCCTGGCTGCTCATTTGCAAACTCGGATCGAGCATTTTAGGCAGGCGTTCGCTCGCCTTCAAGTTTCCATCAAGCAACTTCACTCGACTGGATCCGATTCCATTAAAAATCCATGCGTGATCACAGTTGGTCAAAGTCATACGATCACTCAGAACCTCGACTGGAGTAAGGGTCAATTTGATTTTATCGGGATTCCCAATCAGATCTACTAGACTTCTCCTTTCAGGGAATCCGGTTCCATTTATGATTGTTCGGCTCGGATCGGTGAATATGCCGCAAAGACAATCGGAGAACAAACCATCGTCGAACTCTACGCGACCCGAAGCGACGTAAACTGCCGGTGTCAGCTTTTCCCCAACGTTTGGCTCTGCTTCAACTTTTAATGATTTTAGTTTAACTGTCGCTCCCTTGCTTAA
>JANLUJ010000184.1:0-3173 GCA_031363425.1 Pirellula sp. | reverse complement strand
CTCCATCAGAATCGGAGGCAAGGACAACACATCTCCGATATTATCGAATCCATTGCCGACATCATCCGAAGGAAAGTCATTTGCAAGCTTTAGATCCAGGCCAGTCAGATCGCGAACGGTGTTGTTGTATTCAGTGCGATTCAGGCGACGCATGGTTACGCGTCCCGGGCGACTAGCTCTACCACAATCGAATTGGCGGAGCCGTTGCTCGATCCACTCGATTGCTTGGACTCGTTCAGCGTTGTCAGGCTGCTCGGCATCTGCTGGAGGCATCTGCTGATCTTTCAACGCCAAAATAATTTTGTCGACCAATTCGATGTGGCCACCTAGTTCGCCCTCATTGGCAAGAAAATCGACTCGAACACCACCCTCCGGCTGGCCGCCTGTATGGCAGTCGTAACAATATTTTGTCAGCGTCTTCATCGCCAACTCGGATACGTCGTCGGAATTCGCTGCAACGGCCGGCATGGAAGTTTGCGTCGAAGCAATTGCGAGAATGCAGAGAACTGCGTAAGCGTAGCTCAAGCTGAGTCGAGATCCGAGCATAGAATTCAAAAGGCGGGTGAATTTAAGCAGGTGGGGACAACCGGCATTTCGCGTGATTTTGGCGTAACTCGGTCTGCCCAATTGTACACGAAAGCTCGATTCTGTCCTAATCCAATTGAGCATTTCCAAGTAACATTGCGTCCCGGGGCCAGTGTCGCTTCGAACGCGTTTTCTTAGGAAATAAAGAGGTGTTGCTGGACTCGTCACCCCCCTTCCTGTACGTTATCTCCCTTGCGTGTCCGGGTATTCCGTGGTTCCAAAAAACTATGATGATCGAGCCATGAACCTTGCTCAACATCTATTTTTTAGTCTCGTATCCATTGCGGCCGCGTTTGATTGTCCAGCAATGGCCGATGATCGTTTGGTCGTGGAAATCTGGCCAAACGGCCCTCCGAACGACTCCACGCAATTCGAGTCGGAACTGATTCGGATGTCGCCAAGACTTGAGCGGAGATTAACCGAAGCCACCGAGCCCACGCGGATGATTACGAATGTCTCGAAGCCAACGATCACCATTTGTCGCCCAGCCAAGGAATTAGACACCGGTACGACAATGTTGATTTTTCCTGGTGGTGGATATTGGAATCTTTATTGGGAGGTGGAGGGAGAGGAAGTCGCCGACTGGCTTGTAGATCACGGGGTAACAGCCGTGATTGTAAAGTACCGCGTACCCCGTCGAAACGGCGAACTGGAACGCGAGCCAGCACCCCGACCGCTGCAGGATGCTCAGCGCGCTATGAGCCTTGTGCGCGGGCATACCGGCGGAGTTGCATATTTATTCAAACACAACACACGGATTTGGCGTACGTGCAAGCGACCAACCCTACTCCGCTTGGCCAGCAGCGTGTCTTGGATGGCTAAAGTCACAACAGTTGTTGGATACAGCCGACATGCGATAGGAAGAGTGGGATAGGCTTCCAGCCTGTCATGATAAACCTATCATGATAAACCTGATAAACCTGTCATGATAAACCTGTCATGATAAACCTGATGAACCTGTCGTGATGAACCTGACGTGATTAAACGACAGGCTGGAAGCCTATCCCACACATGGCTCGCTTTGATGCGATGCTTTAAGAAGCCTTTTTCGCGCAACCGCTATCCCGATCAAGCTACAAGCGATGAATGTTGCGCTCGATGGTTCTGGGACAGCGACGAATACACCACTAATCGGCTGAACATTGGCCGCGTTTCCTGAATGACTTAGGTCGTAGATGTCTTCGATCGTTCGAAGCAGGTTGTGGTGGTTATACAGAGTATTATCTTGAAAGTTGCTCTTCACGTTTGCGCCCGAAAAAAAAGTGGCAACATGGTTGCCCTCCGCGTTGTTGTCTTCGTCAAACGTAACTATCAAAAGACTGTTGTGTGTTTTTGCCCAAGTCGCATAGGCACCAAGATTGTTTGAAAGCCATGTATCACCCGTTTGAATCGTACCGTCGTGCATGTTGTTTGCATCGCTAGGGGATATAAAACTAACCGTTGGCAATTGGCTAAAGTCCGTCGGAAAGGTATTGAAGAGCTGATGCGTGGATACCGGAAGCTGATTTACTCCGGGAACCGTGTTCGTCCAATTGGTCCAGGGATGGTGACGGACATCCACTGCCGCCTCGTAGTATCCAGTAAAGGATTTCCCGGCCGACAGTAAAGCAGCACCCAAGTTTGGGGTGTTCAACTTGACTCCCAACGGATTGTTCGTCGTTACTCCTTGGTTAGCGCCGGAGTACAAGTGCATGTAGTTTGGTTGGCTCGGATGAGTCATTCCGAAAGAGTTCGTCAGCAGCGCTCCTTGCGATGCCATGGTATTCATCGTCGGCGCAGCTGCCGAGCCTATGATCTGGCTGTAGCCATGATTCTCATAGATCACGACTACCACGTGATCGTACGCGGGAAATATTCCGGCGTTGCAATTCAGCGTTCCCGAAAAAGTCGCTAGGGTCAAACACACAATTCCGATGAAGACTCGAAGATTCATAAATATCACTGCAAGTTTTGGACTATGTTCGCGAGCAAAAAACGGCTTCTACACACGGAACCACAACTATATCTAGAAACCTCTTCAACGAACACGCGGCTTTCGAAAAATGATTCGGGTCTCAACTATTTAGGCAACCGGCAGACTGAAAAGCACCAGTAGCACGACGCGCGAGCTAGTGAATTGGAAGCTAGAATCACTAGCTTGCGCGTTTTGAAGTTGCACTGTTTTAGGTCCGTAGGACCGGCAGATCTTAGCCAGGGTTGTAAAACGGTTTCGCCACCGGCTACGTTCTGTCGAGCCTTCGGCTCTCGGGAGTGTGCAACTTCAAAACTTGCGAGTTGGGCTAGGTAGGAATCACTAGCTTGCGCGTCGTGCTAGGTAGGGTTAAACCTGCCGGTTGCCCAAGAACGGCTTTGGAAAGCCGTTCTATCATTTTCTTTGGCATCAAGTTGCCGAATCAGGTTGCAATCTACTTGCCCAACAACTTGCGGCTTGCTGTCCTAATTCGTTTGAATCCAAACAATCCCAGCGCACCCATTGCTAGCAGGTAGCTGGATGGCTCCGGAACGGCTGTAAATCTAACATTGTCGATCGAGTAAAGGCCGTCCGGATTTCCGACCGAATTGTCATCGAGCCAAAGCACATAGGCATC
>JANLUJ010000183.1:0-2554 GCA_031363425.1 Pirellula sp. | reverse complement strand
TTTGCAAACCGCCGTTAGCGATGACGAAGTGTTTACCGAGACGGTCAAGGGTAGTTTTTGGCACTTGCGATATCCATTTATCGACCCAAAAGCTGGCGAGCCAGCCTTTGTCACGATCGCCACAACACGGCCAGAGACGATGTTGGGCGATACGGCAGTTGCCGTCCATCCAGATCCAGCGTCTGCCCTCGACAAATACGAGAGACAGCTTCAAGAAAAACAACATGCTGCGAGCGCCAAGGACCAAGCTGCCATCCAATCGCAACTGGAAGAGCTTGCTACGCGTCGAATCGAAGTGCTGCCGCAGCTGATCTTACTTGCCCAAATGGCTCGAGACGGCAGAAAGCTTCGTTTGCCACTCATCGATCGAGAGATTCCGCTTGTCACCGATACATGGGCAAAGCCTGAGCTTGGTAGCGGTTGCGTCAAGATCACACCGGCACACGACCCAAACGATTACGACGTTGCCCAGCGTTCCTCGTTACCCATGATCAATATCATGAATTCCGACGGTACCATCAACGAGAACGGCGGCGACTACGTTGGCTTGCCTATGGCAAAAGCAAGGCAACGAGTGGTCGATGCCTTGGATGCACTCGGACTTCTCGAGAAGACCGAGGATCGAGAGATCGACCTGAAACATAGCGATCGGAGCAAGACGCCGATCGAGCCCTATTTGGCGGACCAATGGTTTGTTCGCATGGAGCATCTGGCGCAGTCAGCCATGGACGCGGTCTCCAGTGGCGATGTGAAGATTTTCCCATCGCGTTATGCAAGCGGCTACTTGGACTGGCTTGGTGAAAAGCGTGATTGGCCAGTCGGACGACAGTTGTGGTGGGGACATCAGATTCCGATTTGGAGCAGGACCTTCGAAAGGCCTGCGGATGCTCAATCGCTTAAGTTCAAAATCGAAGCGATGCCGGAACGGACTACAGGCTTAGTCGATGCCTCCATCGAAGAGCCAGCCACCCTGCATGTTTGTATCCGGAATGAAGATGCGGGACTCGAGACAAAATTGCAATCGCTAGGACTAGTTCGGCAAGAGGATGTGCTAGACACGTGGTTCTCGTCCGCTTTGTGGCCGCATTCGACGCTTGGTTGGCCCGAACAAACGCCCGAATTAGCGTACTTTTATCCCACAAGTACGTTAATCACTTCACGCGATATTATCACACTCTGGGTTGCACGCATGGTCCTCATGGGACTCAATAACATGGGCAAGGTTCCCTTTCACGAGGTCTTTATCCATCCAAAGATCCTCGACGGCTACGGCGAAACCATGTCCAAGAGCAAGGGTAACGGTGTAGACCCGTTGGACGTGATCAACAAGTTTGGCCCAGATGCTTTGCGATTTGGATTGACGTGGCTATGTACTGAGACGCAGGATGTTCGCATGCCTGTCCAGTTCGAATGTCCGCATTGCGAGGCGTTGGTCAATCAAACCAAAGAGAATCGTTCTAAACCGCTTGTTAGTTGCGACAAATGCAAAAAGCAATTTTCAACCCAGTGGGCGGAAACGGTTGCAGACAAGGCACTGCCTAAGGCACCGGTTGTTAGCGAACGCTTTGAAGTAGCGAGAAACTTCGTGAACAAACTTTGGAACGCTTCTCGGTTCGTAATGATGAACCTCGAGGGCTTCCAACCGACGAAGGTCGATTTCAGTACGTTGCCCCTAGAGGATCAGTGGATATTGTCACGTCTGGCTACGGTAACAAAGACGGTCCAATCGGAAATCAAACTGTTTCGCTATGCCGAAGCGGCCAGAGCAGCCTACGATTTTGCATGGGATCATTTCTGTTCCCTGTATGTTGAGATGGCCAAGCCGCGTTTGCAAGATCCGGCAGCCAGACCCCTCGTCCAGCAAATCCTGGCTCACTGCTTGGATTCGATGCTACGATTGCTCCATCCCATTATGCCATTTGTAACCGAGTCCATTTGGCAACAGCTAGCGCGATTTGCGCCGACTCGCGACTTGCATTCCAATGCAGCGCCGAGTCGGTGGATTATTTTGTCCGAATGGCCAACGGTTCACGAGGAGCATATTCGGCCAGAAGTGGAAAAGCAATTTGCGCATTTTGTTGATTTGGTTGGTGCGATTCGCGAGATCCGTTCTCGACAGAACATCGCGCCCAAGGAGTCGCTCCAATTCAGCGTGCGATCCGAACCCGCGATGAAACATTTGCTTGCCCCAATGTCTACCTTCATTCAAAGCATGGCCGGTGCAACCGCGACCCAGTGGAGCACTGCCCCAAGCGTGCCATCGATCAACGCCCATATTGGGATCGATCAAATGGATGTTTACGTGGATCTAACGCAGTTCATCGACGTGGCGGCCGAGATTTCTCGCAACGAAAAACTCTTGAGTAACTTGGTCAAGCAGATACAAGGCAAAGAAGGGAGGCTTTCGAACGAATCGTTTGTCAGCCGAGCTCCGGCCGATATCATCGAAAAGGAACGACAAGCGCTAAGTGAGCTGGTATCGCAACGCGATGCTGCCGAGCAAGCCATCGAGAAGCTCAAATCGTTTACCCCCGAGCCAAGCCAACTTCGGCAC
>JANLUJ010000179.1:0-11891 GCA_031363425.1 Pirellula sp. | reverse complement strand
GTTGGCAGGCTACTTAACCGAGGCCAGGACCGACGGACTCACTGGACTAGCAAATCGTAAAGCCTTTGATCAAAAGCTAGATGAGTGTTACGGAAAATGGCAAGCGACCAAGGAACCGTTTTCGCTAGCTCTCATTGACATTGACCATTTCAAAAAGATCAATGATACGTACGGGCACCCCGCCGGCGATGCTGTGCTTCGAGATATGTCTGCCCGACTCAGGGAACTTACTAGCGAGTCGATTATCGTAGCCCGGTACGGTGGCGAGGAATTCGGAATCATTTTCGATGGCGAGGCAAAACATGCCGCCGAAATTATGGAACGACTACGGCTGACGATCGCCGGAAAACCGATACAAGGCGAGGGACACACGATATCAATCACTATCAGCACGGGTGTGGCTCGAATCCAGAGCGACGAACGGATCGGAAAACTCGTTCGTCGTTCCGACGAAGCGCTTTACAGCGCGAAAATGGGTGGGAGAAATCGTGTCTTCGTACACAACGGTGTCCTTTGCGAATGCTACGGACAACCTGGTTCGGGAGCTGTAGTTGTCGAATCGATTGCTTCGGAAGCACCACCTTCCGCAGGCGACCTCGAACATCGAGTCCTAAATCGTTTGGATCGCTTGATCTCTCAAGAAGCAAACCGCAGGGAATAAACTGCGGCAGGTAGGTTATTAACAATCCCGCTCGTGCTTTACTCAAACGTCAAGGGACACAGCATGTTGGAAGTCTGTGTCGATACTGTGCAAGCAGCGGTCATCGCGGAAGGAGCCGGAGCGGATAGGATCGAACTTTGTTCTGCCTTGGACTTGGGTGGAGTCACGCCTTCCGGACCGCTTGTATCTGCCGTTCGGCGTTCAACGCAATTGCCTCTTATAGTGCTGATACGGGCAAGGGCCGGGGATTTTCTATTTAGCGAACTCGAATGCGAATTGATGATTCAAGAAGCCAAACAAGCGGTTGACTTGGGAGCGGATGGCATTGCGGTTGGGTCACTGGTTGGAACCATGGATCTGCATTTTCCATTCCTTCAATCTGTTGCCAGTGCACTGCCGAAGTCCCAGTTGGTAATGCATCGCGCATTCGACCAAATTCGCGACCCACTCCTCGGTATGGAAGGCTTGGTTGAATTGGGGTTTACTCGCATACTTACCAGTGGCGGTCCGACAATGGCAATCGACGGCATTTCGAGTTTGCGCGCTCTCGTCGAATCGTCCAATGGTCGTATAGAAATCCTGCCCGCGGGAGGAGTCACGCCATCGAATGCATTGGAACTCTTGACTGGGAGCGGAGCAACCCAATTGCATGGTTCATTTCGCGTAAGCGCCACGAGCTATTTCGATTCGCGAATGCCGTGCAAAATGGCAATTGAACAAACCAAATGGATCTTATCAACAAACAATTACAAAACTTCAAATATGCGTCACGCCAATGGCCAGGAAATCATGCCAAAGCCTTTGTGATCGATCTCGACGATCTGGAACATGGAATCGCAGAGTCACGAAGAACGCAGAGAATCAAATGATCCCAGGGCAGCGAATACTCTGTGTTCCTCGTGTCTCTGTGGTTAATCGAACTGCCCGAAGGAGTTAGCGAATGGGCAAAACGATTCGAAAGGTCGTTCCCGTGCCTGGTGTTGAGGTGACGCCAATGGTTCCTCCGTGACATCGAACTATTTGATTTGCGATCGACAGTCCGAGTCCCGTTCCACCTGCATCCCGCGACCTCGACTCATCCACTCGATAGAATCGGTCAAATAGTTTTGGGATAGACGTTTCGGGAATTCCAATTCCGCTGTCTTCGATTTCGACCTCGATGACATCATCGGCTTGTTTGCAACGGACCAAAACATGACCTTTGGAGTGATTGTATTTGATGGCATTCGACAGCAGGTTTTCGAGAGCTTGCCGTAACAACGAGCGATTTGCAAAAAGCAGACTTGGTTTTAGATCCGTTTCAATTCGAAGTTGTTTCTCGTCTGCCAACGGGCGGATCGATTCGATCGCTTCCTGTAGGAGGTCCGCCAAGTCGAGCGACTGCTCCTCAATCGTAGAGTTTTCGTCTAGTCGAGCTAAGGCCAACAGGGAGTCCCCCAACTCACGCATGCGTATGGCGGCACGTTGGCACTTGACCAACTGCTCTCGGTATTCTTCAGCAGAACGCGGTTTAGAAAGTGCGAGCTCGCTGCTTGCGAGCATCACAGAGAGCGGTGTGCGAAATTCATGCGATGCATCGGCAGTAAATTGACGTTGTTGTTCCATCGCTTCTCCGAGGCGATCGAGCATCGTATTGAGCGAGGCTCCAAGTCCCTCGAGTTCAGTATCGAAACCAGAAAGTTCGATGCGATCGGACAAACAGCTGCCGCTGATACGTTGCGCGGTTTTGCTCATGCGCTCAATAGGTTCAATGGCGCGTTTGCTAAACCACCATCCTCCTACGAGGCCAACGCTTAGGACCGAAAGGCCAGCCAACACGATGCTCCAAGTCATTCTCGCCACTCTTACCTGTTCGCCCATTGCTGGTCGACCGACACAAATGGTTGAGCCAAATGGCCCTCGAATAAAGACTTCGCGAAATGGTCCTCGCTGCTGCCTTGCATAGCGATCGCGATCGATTGCATCGGATACAAGACTCGATGGAATGGGGGCACGCGATGGTACCTTGGATTCTTTGAGAACCGAACCATCCGCTCGCCATACAACAAAATAGGCCGGCCCCTCAAGTCGGCCCAAATGTTCGGGGAGCTGTGGCGGCAATTCGATCGAGGCTTCCCATTCCTCCTGCGTCCAATCCGCATTTTCGTCACCTAGTACTTTAGGGAAATTCCAATCTCTTAAGGGCCTAGATCTTGGCGGAGCCAGCTGTGGTGGACCAGGCTGCGGTGGACCAGGCTGTGGTGGACCCTGCTGTTGCAGGTTTTCTCGGGGATCACGCCTAGGTCTATTTTGAGGCAATATGGGACGGCGCGGTCCTTGAGTTGGAACGACATCCTTGGCCATCGCCTCGAGAATGGTAGGCGGGACTGAGTTCATGGTGCCTTCTAGTATTCTCGCTGCGCCCAACAGCTCATCGTCAACACGATCCCAATGGGAACGAAGCATTTCCCATTGAAGCAACGTGCCAAAGACGACAATCACCAATAAAAGTATGATGGCGTGCCACGATTGCAAACGCCAACGCAACGAACGAAACACATTAAACATGCAAGATGTACCCTTGCCCCCGCCGAGTCTCAATAAGATCCTTACCGAGTTTCTTTCTTAGATGAGAAATATGCACATCCACAAGATTGGAAAGCGAATCGTCCTGTTCGTCGAAAATGTGATTGTAGATCATCGTTCGGCTAACCAGCTTGCCAGCATTGACGACGAGCAATTCGAGCATTGAATACTCCCTAGCGGTCAATTCGATTGATGTGCCAGACTCCTTGACCGTCTTGCTCGCCAAATCAATTTCCAAGGAGCCTATCGCAATCCTGTTGGATGCATTTCCCGTTGAGCGTCGAATGATGGAGCGTACACGGGCTAACAACTCATTTAGGCTGAATGGTTTGATCAGATAGTCATCCGCGCCCTCGTCTAATCCTGTGACTCGGTCTGTCACCGTGTCCCTGGCCGTTAGTAGAATCACAGGCGTTTTCCTTTCTCTCCGCAAACGACGAAGGAGTTCGAGTCCATTCAGCTTCGGAAGCATCCAATCAAGAATGATTGCGTCGTACTCCCAAACCGTAGCCTTGTACAGACCATCCTCACCGTTGCTAGCCGTGTCTACTGCGTAGCCATCTTCACGGAGAGCCTGAGCAAGGGACTCTTGCAGGTCGATTTCATCCTCTACTACCAAAACACGCATTCGATGTATCCCATTGTCCGTCGGACTGTTGCTCTCGATCCCAAGCCGAAGAAAGGGAGCGAGAGTTGGCAGATTCAACCTTTGATCCAAGCAAAGAGTTTACACTAAACCCGTCTGCGACGAATCGTGCCAAACTCCTCCATGATTTGGTCCACTCCAGCGCTCGTCGCCAGCGGTACGGCAGAAGTCATGGTTGTCGCTTGAGCACCTGCGGTTACAGCCGTATTAGCCGACGCAGGCTGCGTTACGGAAATGGGCAAGTCAAGACCTCGTACGAATTGATCACCTCGCGTGACGGAAGCCGACAATTGCGAGCCCTGCGTTACCGCTGTTCCGCTTGAGTTCTTGACCACGCGAACTCGATAGTCATCGGTACGAACACCGGATTGCACGTCAAACACGTAGCGACCAGCACGGTCCGTCAACGTGGTTGCCACCGTGCCGCCCTCGGAGTTGATCAACGCGACCGTCCAAAGCGCCAAACCATCTTCACCAGGGTTGCGTCGACGATCTCTGTTTCGATCCGCGTAAACAGTTCCTTCCAATGTCGCTTGGAATACGAAGACATTGGTCTGCAAATTGGTCATGTTTGTGTTGCGTTTGAGAATATCGGACAAATGCGTGTTGTCGATATCTCGAAGTAGTTGGCCAGCAAATTGATTTTGGTACCAAAATCGGTCGCCGTTGCGAATGCGTTGGAATTGGTCGACCAAGACTCTGGAAATCGTTGGTCCAACGCTTGCACCTGGCAAGTGATCTTCGGCCAAGGCGCCGACCCAAAGATCGATTTTATCCACGGATCCATAAAGCTGTTGCAGCTTGTTCTGCAGCTCCCTGTTGCGAGTGATCTCCGCAAAACTCCGCACCTTAGGCAATCCCATAGCGGCTCGAACGTCATTGTAGTCCGCGATACCATGATCGCGACCGCGTTGGATGTTGAGGCTTGCCAGATCAAAGCCGCCTTGGCCTGGGGCTCCGAACAAGAAGTTTCGGACACTGCCGACGACCTTGGAATCCAATTCTGAGGCTGGATCCGACGAGAGGTATTTGAAGATCGAATCGATCGTCTTGCCTTCCAAAGCCGCGGGATTAAAAAACGCATCGCTTAGTTCAATTTCGTCGGCGATGGCTTTACCGTTGTTGTCGAAGAATTCGACGTCGTTGCCGAGTAGGCTATGTCCGAATCGAAATGCACCGGTCGAGAATTCGTTGCTCAAGCCGGGATTCACTTGTGGGTTATAACCGCGGTAAGGCGCAACGCCATTCGGCCCGAGGATCGTAGGCAGCCATTCGTTGTAGGTGATCGCTTGGACTTCACCTATGACGATCGCACGGGCACGGGTGTAGAGTTCGCTGTCGTTGAGCCGAGGATTTTCAGCTGCGAGGCGAGTTGCCCAACGATTGTGTTCACGAACAAACAAGGACTGCAGACTGGTCAATTCGATGTTCTCGTTTGCACGAACATCGCCAGCCGCGAGCATTTTGTCATCCGCTAATCGATGCGCGTCGTTGGCCATCGATAGCGTCCCATTTGGGAAATTCGCGGCGTTGTTGACTGGCAGCAATCCATCCGTCCCGATCTTGAGTTTACCTCCTGTCATGGTGCGCAGCGCGACGGCAGTTTTGGTATCCGAACCATAGATCATGGAGCCATCGAGCCAGGAGGTAATCGTATTGATTTGTTGTCGAGGGTTCGACAAACTGGTACCGGATGTCGCATCAAATATCGATCGACTAGTTGAAATCGTTTTGTCACCAGTGGAATTGGGATCGAAATAGGGGTCGCCCTTAGGGACCGCAATACTCATTTTTTCAGTCCCACCGGTGGGCGTCAAACCAATATCATGATCGATAAACTGCCCCCACACGTATGCGAAAGCGGCCATGTTCCGATCGCTGATAATATCCTGATCGCCTTGATCGGCTATGGCGTTGCTAATTGCCCGAGGGCTAGGTCGATCGCTGCCGTTGGGGGTCGATATTCCGTCTCCATATTCTGCTTTGGCAAGCCGAAGTAGTTTTTCTTGGGTGCTACCCCATTCGACCTGCGCGGCGTTGTTTCCAGTGCCGTCGGCTGAATACGTAGCAAGATTGCCAGAACGAAGAAGACCTGCCATGTCGATGGCCATTAGCTCCCTCGGCAATAACTTCTCTAATTGCATTGCACGGTTGCGCACTTTCGTCGAAAGCTTCTTCATGATTTATCCCTGTACTTACAAGATGAGAATGTGAACAGATGAGTTTGCCGGCCAATTCGGAACATCGTTCCGGGGTAAACGCAAAAATGGGTTTACGCACACTGCGGGACGGCATAAGCGCAAGAAAAGTGGGCTGAAACAGGCTTAGTTGCCTGCCTTCGATCATTCTATTTGAGAGATCCTTAAGTAGACGTTAAGGCGATCACAGCACTGGTTTATTTAGGCGATCGGCAGCAACTTTTCATCCTGAAAGGATAGCAGACAGTAGCCGGTGGTTGAGCGGAGCGACACCACCGGAAGAATATTCGTGAAGTGCGTTCCGATCCTGAAGGAATCGAAGAATCTTTGACCCCTTCAGGGTCATTCGCTTGTCCTTTCGTTCCCGGGGGTACGCCGCTTCGCGACGACCCCCGGCTACTGTCTTCAATCCCTATCGGGATACAAGCGGAAAAATGTTCGAGTAAAATGGATACGTAAAACATTCACCGCTTTTGCGTGCATTGTGCTTTTTTATTCCGCAGTGTTAGCCAAGTCGGGGTCGGTTGGCGGAGCAATCGCATCTTTCGTTGGTAACTCGGGCAACGATTTGGTCAGCACGTCCCCCATGTCTATCAAATCAAATTCTGCGTGGTCTACTTCCCTGCGGAGAATCAGATACGTGGCTGACGCAGCAGTCCAGAAGAAACTGAATCCGTACGCTTTCAAAAGCAACGGCACTATCCCGCGAAGAATCGGTCCCCACATCGATTCGAGTTTTTCCAGCGAGGAAAAGGAACCGATATCAAAGCCCGCTTCGATTACTTGAAATCCGGTGGCTAGAACAATCGCAAGAAACGTTCCGCCTATCGCGCTCAAAAAACCAGCAGCGACAACGCATAATGCCAAGGTTAAGGGACGTTGAAAACTATAAGCGGCAGATCGTGATATTCCATCGTAAGCGTCCGCGCCTTTCTCGGTTACGATCGAGCAAACAGAAAGAGGGAACCCAAAAAGTGTTATCGCCGCACACCAGCCAAGTCCGATGGAAAGCAAAACTACCGGCACCATGAGTAGTCCGGCGAGCCATTCTCCAATCCATGGAATGTTGGAGAGCCAACCTAGTGCAAGTGGTGCCAGTCCGAGCATCAATATCAAGCCGCTCGGCATAGTGACGGACCATGCGATCGACTGCCATCGCTTCAAGACCAATTGAATGGTCTCAGCCCAGGGAGCAGTCATGTTGGTTCCAAGCTCGACGACAGATCGTCGGGTAAGGCATCCTCCGATGAAAGTCCAGATTGCAATGATTCCAATCATGGTGGAAATACAAAAGGCAGTCTCACTGACTGTCGGATTCGATAGCCAATGATAAACAGGAAACAAAAACCGTTGCCAAATCGAATGCGGCATTTCCGTGGCTGGGCTTGCTAGGACAGGCATCCAGACAGATTGCGAGCCCGGGCTCGGCGAAATCCAATTCTGCAAAGCAACTTGATCTGGACCGAAAATCCACGCCGACGATGATGACCATAGTTGTGTTAACAACAACCCGAGAGCGCAAAGCATCAAGTGAGTTGATCGCCACGAGATGACGACACACTGAGAAGCAAATCGCCACCAAGGGGCGGTTCGATACCAGTCGATTGCGACCTTAGGGGTGGCTACGGAGTCGACAGGGGAGTCTTTCATTTCCTTGGATACGTCTTGGTCAGATGTGGAGCGAAGAAGTCAATCGGCAAAATCAATCAAAATTCCATTGCCGAGTCGGTGGAGGCGGCTCGGGCTCGGCGTCGTCCTCCGGTTCCGAACAACCCGTTGGGACACCTATCTCTTCGCTCATCCAGCGATGCAAATCCGCCAATTTGCAACGATCCGAACAAAATGGCATGTGCGAAGCTGTGACATCTGCCGTAAAAGAACGGCCGCAAGTTGGACATTTGGCTGAAAAGTTTGGTTTCGACATTCCCAGAGAATAACGAATTTAGCTCGCATGTCACTGGTAAGAGTACATTTTCACTCCAAAACAGCGGTCGCTTGGCGAACAATTTGAGCAAATTCAGCGGGGCATTCTATCGGTGTTAAATGCGAGGAGCTTGCCACCACATGCATTGCTGAATTTGGAAATCCGCTCGCCATCTGTCGCATCACATCAGGTGGAGTGATCGAATCCTCAGCTCCCGCTACGCATACCACCGGCATGTTCCACCCGTGCAACTTCGATAGCAAGTCTTCGCGTTCAGCCATTGCCAGCTGCGCCCAAGCGATAGTCGACGCCCGCGTGGATAGCATCATGGAACGAACCAATTCGACGACCTGCGGCTGATTCGCAAGCGTATTTCGACTAAACAATTTCTCTAGCATGGGTAACACCACCTTGGAGACTCCGTTTGTCAGCCCGATACTGGCCATCGTCCGGCGGTTCGAAGCGATCACGTGGTCGTCGGAGTTGGCTCGCGTATTGGTCAAGACAAGACATGCGAGACTGGCTGCGTATCGATTGGCAAATTGCAATGCAACATACCCTCCCATTGACAGGCCACAAACGACTACTTGCCGTCGAATTTGCAAAGCATTCAGCAATTGATGGCAATCGTCGGCCAGATCTGCAATCGAAAACGATTTGTCTTCTTCTTCGCTTCGGCCAAAACCGCGTAGATCGGGTACGATGCACAAGTGATCCGTAGATAGCAACGGAACCACCCGATCCCACATTCTTCCGTCCAGTGGGTATCCATGGAGCAACAATAGCGGCATGCCCCGACCGGAAATTCGAACGGGGACTTTTCGATTCGTAACGGATACGAGAATGTCGTCTTGGTAGGGATAGCCATGCATGATGTTAGATCATACCGTCGAGCGTGGCACGGTGTAGCCACCGTGAGCAAGTACAAAGAGCACAATCACGGTGGGGACCACCGTGCCACTATGGTCAAAGTGCTAGACTATGGTCTAAGAACCCGACTTTCCAACAATCCCAACTTCGGGGATCGGTGCTGTTTTTGCGGTTGTCGAAGGGGCACTCGTACTAGTTCCGGGAACGACTCTTGGTCCGCCAATGCTTGCGTCCATGATCTTTTTCAAATCATCGGAGTCAACGACTTCGACCTCGATCAGTCGCTGCGCCAACGCTTCCAATGCTCCGCGTCGTTCGCCGAGAATGGCTCTTGTTTTTTGAATGGCTTCATCGATCAATCGTTTCACTTCTTGATCGATCTCGCGAGCAGTTTGCTCGGAATGTTCCCGACCAAAGGATTCGCCGGCAGCTCCGGACAAGAACGGGGACCGATTGCTTTCCCGGTAATTGACGCGACCCATTCGGCTCATTCCATATTCCATGACCATACCGCGCGCAATGTTAGTGGCTCGCTCCAAATCGTTTTGGGCGCCCGTGCTAATGTCGCGGAAAATAATTTCTTCGGTCAGCGTGCCAGCCACGAGAACTTGCATTTGTGCTTCTAGTTCCGGTTGCGTCATTAGATAGCGATCGCCTTCGGGACGTTGCATGGTGTAACCAAGGGCGGCAATTCCGCGTGGAATGATGGAAACTTTGTGTACTGGATCCGTGTTGGGCAGCGAATAGGCTACTAATGCGTGGCCTGCTTCGTGATAGGCAACACGGCGTTTTTCGTCCTCGCTCATGATGCGTTTCTTCTTTTCCAAACCTGCCGTAACTCGCTCGACTCCGTCGTTGAACTCCTCCTTGCCAACATTAGGCTTGCCTTTTCTCGCGGCCAACAATGCTGCTTCGTTGACCAAGTTGGCGAGGTCCGCACCGACGAAGCCGGGGGTTATTGCAGCAACTTGTTTTAGCTCGACATTGGAACCGAGTTTCACGCCTTTGACGTGTACTTTAAGAATTTCTTCGCGTCCTTGTTTGTCAGGACGATCAACCAAGACGTTTCGGTCAAAGCGGCCCGCGCGAAGCAACGCTGGGTCGAGGGTTTCTGGTCGATTGGTAGCTGCGATGACGATGACACCCACGTTAGCGGCAAAACCATCCATCTCGACCAGCAGCGCATTGAGAGTCTGTTCGCGTTCGTCATGCGAGCCAGGAACATTGCCAGCGCGACTCTTGCCGAGCGCATCCAATTCGTCGATAAAGATAATGGAAGGTGCTTTGGCGGTGGCCTGTTGAAACATGTCTCGGACACGGGCAGCACCAACGCCAACAAACATCTCAACAAAGTCTGAGCCAGAAAGGGAATAAAACGGAACGCCCGCTTCACCGGCTATGGCCTTTGCAAGGAGCGTCTTGCCTGTTCCAGGAGGTCCGACCAAGAGGACGCCGTGCGGGATACGGCCGCCGAGCTTTTGGTATTTTTCTGGATGCTTGAGGAAGTCGACGACTTCCCGGACTTCTTCGACCGCTTCGTCGATACCGGCTACATCATCGAAGGTGACGCCGACCGCCTCGTTCGCATAGAGCTTGCCCCGAGATCGACCGAATTGCATGGGAGATCCAATCCCGCCCATCCGTCGCATGGCAAACATCAATACGCCGGTTACTAAAAGCAACGGTAGAATAAAGAACCAAAACGACTGGGTCAATAAACTAGGACCAGGTTTGTAGGACCAAGAAATGTTGGCTCGGTCTAGTTTTTCACGGATCTGACGCGTCGTGTCATTCGAATTGTCTTTGGTGGTCTCAAACGAAACTTTAGTTCGCAAAGCGCTGGGTTTGCCGTCCACAGTCGATTTGACGTCGACGAATCCGTGGATGGTAGTGTCATCCACTCGCACCTCCCTGATGTTGCTAATCTCAAGTGTCGAATTGCCAGAGGCCACACTGATCAAACCAGAAAAGTCGGATTCAAGCTCTCCGGCCCCCCCTTTTTTGTATTTGGTATTCTCAATGAGTTGGATCAAATCCGGATATCGGATGGTTTGGACCATTGAACTCGTTACGATGCTAACCGCGCCAACGATGAATAATGAGGCAAGAACCACATACATTAGCCATGTGTTGTTCGGGCTACCGTTAGTGGATGGTGCGGGTTTTTTTTCCGGTTTGGATGGTTCAGACATTCGTTTCGCGCCGTTGAAGGCAATTGAGAATGGAGTTAATGACAGCATTTCGAACAGGCAACATACGCAATTATGCACCGACTGAAAGGGTTGGGCAGGGTTTGAGGTTGAGGTTTTGTAAGGATGGTCCTAAAATTCGGTCGATAAGTGCAGAGGCCGGAACGTTTTGCGACGGATGCAACGACTCTGTTGGTTTTAACTCCCAGGGATGGACTCCCATTGGAGACATTTTCGTTGAGCCAAATTCGCAATGTTGCCATTCTAGGCTCGACAGGCAGCATTGGACGAGCGGCCTTGGACGTTCTTTCTAAAGGGGACACGCGTTTTCGCTTGGCGGCAATCTCCTGCCACACCCAGTTAGAGCTATTTGATCAGCAAATTCAGTCCTATTCACCTAGGTTTGCTTTCGCAACTGGCCCTTTTGACGATGTCGTAAAACGTTGGCAATCTGGAGATGGCTGTTCGACACTGTCTCGTACCGTTCGCGAATCGGGAATGGATCGTTTGGTATCGTTGGTGCAAGGCCCTGAAATCGATATCGTGGTTGCCGCGATTGTTGGAATTGCTGGACTTGAATCAGCGTTGGCTGCGGCGATTGCCGGCAAACGGCTTGCCTTGGCAAACAAAGAGTCGTTGGTCGTTTCTGGCTCGTTGATGATGGAGGCAGCGAAGAAAAGCGGAGCTGAAATCCTACCGGTCGATAGCGAGCACAGCGCGATCTTCCAGTGTTTGCAAGCTGGACGAGACAAAGCCGATGTCAAAAGAGTTATCCTGACAGCCAGCGGTGGTCCACTTCGAGATTGGCCGATCGACAAATTATCCACCGCGTCTATCG